>CACVSR010000031.1 GCA_902756775.1 uncultured Lachnospiraceae bacterium
ACATTGAAATACGGAGTTTACGCAGTATGAATTCTATGTACGGGAGCTTTGCCTCGGTCTATGATCCTTTTATGGAGGATGTGGATTACAGCGGGTGGAAGAAATTTATCGTAACAAAGCTGAGGGAAAATGGTATCAGGGACGGCCTGGTCTGCGAGCTGGGCTGCGGAACCGGCACCATGACAGAGCTGCTGGCTTCTGCGGGATATGATATGATCGGTATCGACAGCTCGGTCGATATGCTGGAGGCGGCGCAGGAGAAAAAAATCGTGTCCGGACATGATATCCTCTATCTGGAGCAGGATATGCGGGATTTCGAGCTCTATGGAACGGTGCGCGCGATCGTCAGTGTCTGTGACTGCATGAATTATCTGCTGGAAGAAGAGGGGCTGCTGCAGACCTTTCGCTGGGTCAATAACTATCTGGATCCGGAAGGCATCTTCCTGTTTGATATGAACACAGAGGAAAAATACCGCCGGATCGGGGAGAGTACGATTGCGGAGAACCGGAAAGAGGGAAGCTTTATCTGGCAGAACAGCTTTGATGAACAGGAAAAAATCAACGAGTACGATCTGACTCTTTTTATACCGGAAAATGACGGCAGACAGCGCCCAAAGGAGTATGACGACTGGGAAACGGATGACCGGATTTTCAGGAAAACGGAGGAGGTTCATCTGGAAAAAGCCTATCCGCCGGAAACCGTGATCCGCCTCCTGGAGGAGGCCGGAATGCGATTTGAGAGGATGTATGACGGCTATACAGACAGAACTGCCACAAAGGGAAGTCAGAGGATTGTATATCTGGCCAGGGAAAACGGAAAGAAAACAGAAAAAGGAGTTTAAGAAATGGATTATATTGTCAGAGGGACAGCCGCGGAGGGATATATCCGTGCATTTGCTGCTTCTACCAGAGATTTAACGGAAGAGGCAAGAGGTATACATAAGACAAGCCCGGTGGTGACGGCCGCCATGGGGCGCCTTCTTACGGCCGGATGCATGATGGGAATTATGCTGAAAGGAGAAGGGGATCTGCTTACGCTTACCATCCGGGGCGACGGCCCCATGCAGGGAATCACCGTAACAGCGGATTCGAAGGGAAGAGTGAAGTGCTTTCCGTATCAGTCAGAGGTGTGGATCGATCCGAGACCGGACGGCAAACTGAATGTCGGAGGGGCTGTAGGCAGGGGAACCCTTACCGTGGTCCGGGATCAGGGACTAAAGGAGCCCTATTCCAGTCAGGTAGAGCTGGTTTCCGGAGAAATCGGCGAGGATCTGACCAATTATTTTGCGGTCAGCGAGCAGGTTCCGTCTTCTGTCGGACTGGGTGTGCTGGTGGACAGAGACCAGAGCGTAAAAGAAGCCGGAGGCTTCATCGTTCAGCTGATGCCGGGAGTCAGCGATGAGGTAATTACCGCGCTGGAAAATAATCTGAAGGAACTACATTCGGTTACACAGCTGTTGGAAAACGGGCTGACCCCGGAACAGATTCTGGAGAAGATTCTGCGCGGGCTTCAGCCGGAGATATTGGAAACCATGCCTGCAGAGTACTATTGTAACTGCAGCAGGGAGCGGGTGGGCAAGGTGCTGCTGAGCATCGGCGCCAAAGAGCTGCAGTCCCTGATTGACGAGGGAAAACCTGCGGAGCTGAACTGTAATTTCTGCGGCAAATCCTATACCTTCAGCGTAGAAGAGATGAAGGAGATTCTTGCGGCTGCCCGTCAGCAGCGGCTGAGGAATATTCATGTGGCAGATTCAGTGACGGACAGCGAAAGAAAGTAACGCAGTGCAGCATTTCCGCGCCAAATGGTAGTTCAGCTCTTCGTATGCTGTTTGTCTGTGGGGGGAGCCGTGGGAGTGCTTTGTCCGTCAATCGTCAGCAGGTTTGAAACTGGCAGAAAGAGAAAATGAGGAACACAGTATGAGACAGGGATTCATTAAAGTCGGCGTATCGACACCGGAGGTTTGTGTGGCGGACTGCCGGGCAAATGCGGAGGCTGTCCGGCAGCGGATACAGGAAATGCGGCAGCTCGGCGTAAAAGTCATGGTATTTCCGGAACTCTGTTTGACAGGATATACCTGCAGCGACCTGTTCCTTCAGGATCGCCTGCTGAATGAGGCGGCACAGCAGCTGGAAAATCTGCGGGAGCAGACGGCAGATACAGACGCGCTGATTTTTGTCGGCCTTCCGCTGGAAGTAAAGGGAAAGCTGTATAATGCGGCGGCTGTGCTGAACAGAGGCAGGCTTCTGGGGTTCGTGCCCAAAAAACATATTCCCAATTACAATGAGTTTTATGAGCGCAGACATTTTACGCCGGGGGAAGAGTCCGTGATCTGGATTGACTGGAACGGCCGGAAGGTTCCCTTCGGCATGAATCTGCTTTTTGCCTGCAGACAGGTCCCTCACCTGGTCGTGGCGGCGGAGATCTGTGAGGATCTCTGGGTACCATGTCCTCCGGGAATTTCGCATACGGCGGCGGGAGCCACTGTGATGGTAAATCTTTCCGCCAGTGATGATATGGTAGGTAAGGACTCTTATCGCCGTTCCCTGGTCTGCCAGAATTCGGCCAGCCTGGTGTGCGCCTATCTCTATGCTTCGGCCGGGATTGATGAGTCTACGACAGACCTTGTGTTCGGCGGCCAGGATATGATTGCGGAAAACGGAACGATTCTGGCGGAATCCCGGCGCTTTTCCAATGACACGGCTGTCTCGGAAATTGATGTGGACCGTCTTGCCGCGGAAAGAAGAAGGCTCAGCACTTATCCGAAGGCGGGGGCAGACGCTGCCTCCCGTTATGAGACGGTGTTCTTTGATCTGGAGGTGGAGGAGACCGGACTGACCCGACGGGTTGATCCGCATCCGTTTGTTCCTTCGGATGCACAGACAAGAGATCAGCGCTGCAATGAGATTTTGAATATTCAGGCACTCGGCCTGAGAAAAAGGCTGAAGCATACGAAGTGCAGGCACGCGGTTGTCGGTATTTCGGGAGGTCTGGATTCTACACTTGCCCTGCTGGTGACCACAAGAGCCTTTGACATGCTGGGACTTCCGAGAAAGAATATTCTGTCTGTAACAATGCCCGGTTTCGGAACAACGGACAGAACCTATGAGAACGCGTGCAGACTGACGGAAAAACTGGGAGCTACGCTTCGGGAGGTAAGTATCAAAGATGCGGTGACGGTTCATTTTCGAGACATCGGACAGGATAGCGGGACGCATGATGTGACCTATGAAAACGCACAGGCCAGAGAGAGAACACAGATTCTGATGGATCTTGTATGCCGTCAATGTCTCTGTGCCAAAAACACTGGTCCGCCATCTGGTCCGCTATTATGCAGATACCTGCGGAGAGGAAGAACTGCGGAATACACTGCTGGATGTACTGGACACACCGGTCAGCCCGGAGCTCCTTCCTCCTTCGGAGGGGCAGATTGCTCAGAAAACGGAAGAACTGGTAGGACCTTATGAGCTGCATGACTTTTTCCTGTATTATATGCTTCGCGCGGGCTTTGAGCCGGCAAAAATCTATCGGCTGGCGAATTACGCGTTTGCCGGGCAGCACGATGCCGCGACAGTCAGGAAGTGGCTGGAAAACTTTTACAGGAGATTTTTTGCCCAGCAGTTTAAGCGCTCCTGCCTTCCGGACGGACCCAAGGTGGGTTCCGTAGCGGTCAGCCCCAGAGGGGATCTGCGCATGCCAAGCGATGCCTGCGCCGCAGCCTGGATGGAGCAGATCCGGCACCTGTCCTGATTCCTTTACGGCGCATGTTGGCATATCGGACATCCGGACGGGGAACCCTGCTTTTTCCTGAAAGACCAAGAGGACAAGAGGTGTAAAGATGTCACTGCAGTTTGTAACCGGCAGCAGCGGCGCCGGCAAGTCGCAATATGTTTATGAGGAACTTCTGCGGGAATCTGCGGAACATCCGGAAAAACAGTACCTGGTGATCGTACCGGAGCAGTTTACCATGCAGACACAGAAGGAAATTCTGCAGAAAAGCCCTGTCCATGGCCTTCTGAATGTGGATATCCTCAGCTTTAACAGGCTGGCCTGGAGGGTATTCGGGGAAACCGGAGGGGACAGCCGCCCGGTTCTGGAGGACACAGGGAAAACTCTTGTGGTGCAGCGGGTGGTATCTGCACAGAAAAAGAACCTGCGGGTGCTGGGGAAGTCTCTGTCCCGGCAGGGCGCGGTGGAGCAGATGAAGTCTCTGATTTCAGAGCTGATGCAGTACCGGATCAATCCGCAGGAGCTGTCCGCATGGACAGAGGGGAGCAGTCCTTATTTTTCAGATAAAATCCGGGATGTCCAGACGGTCTATCAGGGATTCCGCGATTATATCCGGGATCATTATCTGACCACGGAAGAGGTGCCGGAGCTTCTCTGCGGAGTCATCGGAAAGTCATCACTGGTAAAGGACAGTGTTGTTCTTCTGGACGGTTTTACCGGTTTTACCCCTGTGCAGAATCTGGTCGTCCGTGAACTGCTGGCGCTGGCCGAAAAGGTCACGGTTGTGGTTACGCTGGACGGGAGAGAGGACCCCTGGCAGACGGACGGCATGCACCAGCTTTTCTACATGAGTAAAAGGATGATCAGGGATACTGCGAAGCTGGCAGAGGAGACTCATACGGAACTTCTGCCTGTCCGGCAAGCATACAGCAAAGGGAAGGGACGGTTTGCGGATAATCCGGAGCTTGCTTTTCTGGAGCAGAATCTGTTCCGGTATGGAAACCGGGTGTACAGGAGGACGGATCAGACAGAGAACGAATGTTCCGGAATCCGTCTGGCGGAGGCGGAGGACCCGTCACACGAGATTACCTTTGTGGCGGAACAGATTCGCTGTCTGGTCAGGGAAAGAGGGTATCATTACCGAGACTTTGCGGTTGTCACCGGAGATCTGGATTCCTATGCGGGGAAAGCGGAACGGATTTTTGCGTCGGCGGAAATCCCGTATTTTCTGGATCAGAAAAAAAGCGTCATGACAAATCAGCTGGTGGAATTCATCCGTTCCGTCATGGATATGATGATTCGGAATTACAGCTATGAATCCGTTTTCCGCTATCTGCGGAGCGGTCTGTCGGATTTTACGCCGGAGGAAACAGACCAACTGGAAAACTATGTTCTGGCTGCAGGGATCCGGGGGCACAAGATGTATCGTGAGACTTTTGTGCGGCGGCCGAAGCTGGACCGGGAGGACCGGATGCTCCGCTACAATGAACTCCGGGAAAAATTTCTGCAGGAGACGGAGGAGCTTCACGAGGGACTTCATGAACGGATGGGAACTGCCAGAAGGAAATCGGAGGAGCTTTACCGGTTTCTGGTAAAAACCAGGTGCCAGGAAAAAATAAAGGCAGAACAGGAGCAATTCAAAGCCGGTAAAGATCTGCTTTCGGAGAGAGAGTATTCCCAGATCTGGGCATATGTCATGGGGCTTCTGGACAAGATTGTGGAAGTTCTGGGAGACGAGCCCATGAAGCTGGAGGACTTCAGGGATGTTCTGGAATCCGGCTTTCAGGAGGGGCGAGTCGGCCTGATTCCGCCGGGGGAAGATCAGGTTACCGTGGGAGATATCCGGCGGACAAGGCTCGGCAGAATACGGGTGCTCTTTTTTGTGGGCGTCAATGAGGGAATTATCCCGCAGCCGCTGGCTGCCGGGGGAGTGCTCTCGGAGACGGACCGGGAAGAGCTTCAGAAAAAAAATATCGAGCTTTCGCCTACGGCCAGAGAGGAAATCTATCAGCAGCGGTTCTATCTGTATCTGAGCATGACAAAGCCGCAGGATCTTTTGTATCTTTCTTTCAGCCGCACATCCGGCGGCGGGAAGGCGCAGATGCCTTCCTATCTGATCAGCGTTGTGAAAAAAATGTTTCCGGATCTGGAAATACGAAACCTGGATGCCGACCATCCGGCCGGAGAGCGGCTGGAAACGCCCGAAGGAAGAAAATCCCTTCTGTTTGAGGGGCTGTCCGGCATGCGCAAAAACCTGCCGTCGGCAGAATTCCGGGGACTTGTAAAATGGATGAGGGAAAGCCCGGATAAGAGCAGGGAACTGGACAGGCTTCTGCTGGCGTCCCGGTCTTACAGGCAGAATATCGGAATAGGCAGGGTAATAGCGGGAAAGCTTTACGGCATGACACTGGTAAACTCTGTTACCAGACTGGAGGAGTTTGCCGGATGTCCCTACCGCCATTTCCTGGATTACGGACTTGGCCTGCGGGAGAGGGAGGAGTTTGTATTTACAGCAGCGGATTTTGGGACGATCATGCATGAGGCGCTGGAATATTTTACCCGAAGTCTGAGCAGAGACCACAGGGAATGGGCGGCGCTGTCCGGACCGGAGCGTGATGCCCTTGCAGATACGGCGCTGGAAAATGTGCTGGGGAACCACAGCGGACTTCTTTACAGCACAGCCAGAAATACGGCTATGGTCAGCCGTCTGAGAAAAATGCTCCGTCAGACGGTCTGGGCACTTCAGGAACAGCTGAAACCGGGGGAATTCCGTCCGGAGTCGGCGGAGACATCCTTTTCCGGAAGAATGCGGGATGCCAGATACTTCCTGGAAGGGGGAGCGCAGATGAAACTGACCGGACGGATTGACCGGGTGGACGAATGCGTGCAGGACGGCAGGCATTATCTGAAAATCATTGATTATAAGACGGGAGAGACCCGGCTGGATCTGACCCGGCTGTATCATGGCCTGCAGCTGCAGCTTCCTGTGTACATGCAGGCAGTTCTGGAGGAGGAGCAGAAGAAATATCCCAGGGAGAGCGTGGAGCCGGGGGCGATGTTCTACTATCATATCCGGGATCCTTTTATTGAGAACGCGGAACCCGGCATGGAAAAAGCGGCGCTTCTGAAGGAGCTGCGTCCGGACGGACTGCTCCGCTCAGAGAATGCGATCGTTCGCCTGTTTGACCGCGATCTGGTTTCCGGAGCGTCTCTTGTTATACCCGTCTCGCTGAATAAGGGCGGGGAACCGTCCAGAAATTCCGCTTCCGCGGCGGGAGAAGATTTCCGCGCCCTCCTGGCATACACAGACAGAGAGGTGAAGAGACTCGGAAGCAGAATGATGTGCGGGGAGACTGCGGTCAGTCCGTACCGGATGGGAGATCAGACCGCCTGCGGGTACTGTCCTTACCGCCCGGTCTGTCAGTTTGATGAGAGACTGGGAGACCGGTACCGGCAGATCCGGAAGGAAGAAAAGTGCGCGGTTCTGGAAAAAATGAGAAAGGCCGGAGATCAGGAGGAAAACCAGCGATGAGCGTGAAATGGACGGAAGAACAGCAGGCAGTCATCAGCCTGAGAGGAAAAAATCTTCTTGTTTCTGCTGCGGCCGGTTCCGGGAAAACCGCGGTACTGGTAGAGCGTATTCTGTCGCTGATTACGGATCCGGAACATCCGGTCAATCTGGATGAGCTTCTGGTTGTTACCTTTACACGGGCGGCTGCCGGAGAAATGAAAGAAAGAATCGGCGCCGCGCTGGAGAAAAAGCTGACGGAGGATCCCGGCAATGTGCATCTGCAGCAGCAGGGCGCCCTGTTGCATCACGCCCAGATCAGCACGATCCACGGATTCTGCACCTCTGTAATCCAGAATTATTACCAGCGTATTGATCTGGATCCCGGTTACCGGATCGGGGATGAAAACGAACTCTCCATGATCAAAAGAGAAGTTCTGGGAAATGTGATTGAGGATCGGTATGCTCAGAACAGGCCGGAGTTTTTGGATTTTTCGGAGTCTTTTGCGTCCGGAAAATCAGACGGAAGGCTGGAAGATCTTGTGCTTCAGGTTTACGAACAGGCCGTCAGCGAGCCCTGGCCGGGGGAATGGCTGGAACAGTGCCGGAAGGCATCTGCGGTGACAACGGAGGAAGAACTGGAGAATATTCCATGGATGCAGGCGGTGCTGACAGAGGCAGAAAACAGGAAGGAAAGCATTCGTCTGCTGCAGGAGAAAAATCTGGAGGACATGCGGCGGGAGGATGCGCCCTCCTGTTATGCGGATAATATCGCATACGACAGGGATGCAGTGGATGCGCTTTGTTCCTGCTGCACCTACGAGGACTACAGAAGGACACTGACGGAATGGGAAAAAACCAGGCTCTCCTCCAGACGTCTGCAGAAAGGGGAGGATCCCGGCTTAAAGGAACAGATCAAGAACCGCCATAACCGTATCTGGGATCAGATTGCCGTACTGCGTGGACAGTATTTTTCCCGGACCCTCCAGGAGATTTTGCAGGAGATGCAGGATACGGATCCTTTTATGCAGGAACTGGTACAGCTGACATCTGACTTTATTACTGCCTTCGGAGAGGAAAAGAGGAAAAGAAATCTCTGTGATTTTTCGGATCTGGAACATTTTGCGCTCCGGATTCTTCTGGAAAAGACAGAGGATGGAACCTTGCGCCGGACGGACGCGGCCAGAGAGCTTTCCAGGCGCTACGCGGCTGTTATGATTGATGAATATCAGGACAGCAACTACATCCAGGAGGCGCTGTTGGCTGCTGTTTCCGGTAATGAGGAAGGGCGGAACAACCGTTTTATGGTGGGCGATATCAAGCAGTCCATTTACGGATTTCGCCAGGCCCGGCCGGATCTTTTTCTGGAAAAGTATCGCTCTTACCTCCCCTTTCAGGGAAAAAACGGTAAGGAGGAGGAGGGGCAGACGGTTCCGGCCGGTCGGGAAGCAAAGAAATGTTCCGGTGAACAGTCTCTCCGGATTGATCTGTTTCAGAATTTCCGAAGCCGGCCTCAGGTACTGGATACCGTCAATGCCCTTTTCCGGAAACTGATGGTTCCGGAATTCGGCGGGATTACCTATGATGATGCGGCAGCCCTGCATTACGGCGCGGCTTATTACCCGGACAGCCCGGATCCGGATTTTCCGGACAGTGAGCTGCTTCTGCTGGATCGCGGGTCGGAAGAATTCCAGGAAGATCATGGCAGAGATGTAATGATGGAAGCAGAAGCCCGCATGGTAGCCGCAAAAATCAGAAAGATCCAGAGAGAGGGGTGGGTCTGGGATAAAAATACAGAAGCATTCCGCAGGCCGGAGTGGAAGGATTTTGCCGTCCTGCTGCGATCGGTTTCCGGGTGGGCGGATGCTTTTGTAAAAGTCCTGAATGAGGAAGGGGTTCCTGCTTACAGTCTGTCCAGAGAGGGCTACTTCTCTGCGATGGAGGTGGTGCTGGTACTGGACTATCTTCGGATTCTGGACAATCCCAGACAGGAAATTCCTTTTGCGGCGGTGCTGCATTCTCCGATTGGAAACCTGACAGATACCGAGATGGCTCTTCTGAAAACAACGTTTCCTGAAAGCCCTGTCTATGAAGCGGCCGAAAAGTTCGCACAGTCGGATTTATCCGCGGAAGAAATGCCCGAATCCGTTTCCGGAAAAGAGGCCGAAGAGAGGGCGGCGCTGAAAAACAAGTTACAGGCGTTTTTTGAAACATATCATCAGCTGCGGGCACAGATCTCTTTTACGGCGGTTCATGACCTGGTTCAGGAGGTTCTGGATCGCACGGGGTTTGGAGATTATGCGGCCTCTATGCCGGCGGGAGAACAGAGAAGGGCAAATCTGGATATGCTGACAGAGAAGGCGTATGCCTTTGAACAGATGGGGAACTACGGCCTTTTTTCCTTCATCCGCTATATAGAGAGAATGAACCGCTATCAGATAGACGAGGGAGAGGTCAATCTGTACTCCGAGAATGAGAATATCGTCCGTGTTATGACCATCCATAAGAGCAAGGGGCTGGAATTTCCGATCGTTTTTGTTTCCGGACTGGGAAAACAGTTTAATCTTTCCGATCAGAAGGGAAATATTCTTCTGAATTCCCGTCTGGGGATCGGACTGGAGGATTTTCATCCGGAAACACGGACGAAACACTCTACTCTGCAGCGCAGCGCCATAGCCCTTCAGAACAGTCTGGAGAGCAGGGCGGAAGAACTGAGGGTTCTGTACGTGGCTCTGACCCGTGCAAAGGAAAAACTGATTATGACCGGTGTCGTGACGGATGCCGCCGGAATGCCGGAGCCGGAAGACATCATCCCCTACGCGGACCTGGCCGGTGCCAGGTGTTATCTGGACTGGATTCTGCCGGCAAGGCCGGAAGACAGGAAAATTCTGGATACACAGATTATTTCCGGAGGATTTCTAAAAGAGGAGGAAGAGCGGACAGCGGAGAACTATATCGGGAATCTCCGGAAAATACCGGGAGATCAGCCGGCCGGTAAGGAAAGAGAAACGGATCCTGATACAGACGGCCTGTCTCTTACCGGGGAGGCAGGGGCTTCTTCGGAAGAGGGGAAGACAGAAGGGCAGATTCTTCAGACTCTCCGAAGAATAACGGCATTTTCCTATCCTTACAGCAGGGCGGCTTCCCTTCCGGCCAAGATGACGGTCAGCGAACTGAAAAAAGCCGAATTTGAGGAGATGCAGGAGGACAGAGGGAAGGAGATGTACCCCGCGGAGGAGATGGTGCCTTATATCCCGGCGTTCATGCGGGAAAAGAAGCTTCCGGAGGAAACCACCGGGGCTTCCCGCGGAACCATCTGGCACCATTTCCTCCAGACCTTTGATTATGGCCAGATAAAAGACACGGAAACAGAAGCGGCGGATCTGGAAGGGGAGGTTCGCAGAGAAAAGCAGCGTATGCTGGATGACGGGATTCTCAGTCCGGCTGATGCGGCGGCTATCAGCGAAAGGAAGATGGCAGTTTTTCTCTCCTCGAACCTGGGAGAGCGGATGCTGCGGGCAGCCCGGAAGGGCGGTCTGCGCCGGGAACAGCCCTTTGTCCTGGACGTTCCGGCCGATGAGATTGATTCCTCCTGGCCTGCGGACGAAAAAATACTGGTGCAGGGAATCATAGACGCGTATTTCGAGGAGGAAGGGAGCTTTGTTCTGGTAGATTATAAAACAGACCGCGTCCATACAGGAGACGGACGCGATCTTGTGGAAAAATACCGGACTCAGCTTCTGTTCTACCGGAGGGCGCTGGAGCAGATTACCGGAACGCCTGTCAGAGAGACATGGCTGTATTCGTTCGCGCTGGGGAAGATGATCCGGGTATAATCAGCCTTTTTTGTATTCTTCCGCCAGTGCGCGGAAGGCCGGAAGGCTGTTGCGGATCTGTGCTTTTGTCACGCAGTAGGCGATGCGCACATAGCCTGGAGCGCCGAAGCTGTCTGCCGGGACAAGGAGAAGCTCATGCTTTTTCGCCCTTTCACAGAAGGCAGAGGCATCTGCTTCCATGGCTTTTACAAACAGATAAAAAGCTCCGTCCGGATGAACGCAGGTATATCCGAAGGAAACCAGAGACTGATACAGAAGATCCCGGTTTTCCTTATAAGCTTCCAGATCCGACACCATTCCGTCGCAGGCAGCGATCACATGCTGCATCAGGCTGGGGGCGCAGACATAGCCCAGTGCCCTGCCTGCGCCGCACACGGCCGCGTACACTGCTTTGGAATCTGCCGCTTTGTCCGGAACCAGGATGTAGCCGATTCGTTCTCCCGGAAGGGAGAGCGATTTGCTGTAGGAATAGCATACCAGCGTATCAGGGTAATAGTTCGGAAGATAGGGAACAACGGTGCTGCTGTCATAGACCAGTTCCCTGTAAGGTTCATCCGCGATCAGATAGATGGGATGACCGTATTCTTTCTCCTTCGCGGTGAGAAAGGCAGAGAGTTCCCGGATAACGGCCTCCGGATAAACGACTCCCGACGGATTATTCGGCGAGTTAATAATAACCGCTTTGGTATTTTCCCCGACCAGCTTTTCCAGCTCCGGAATCCGGATCTGAAAGGTTTCCGGGTCGGTGGGAATGAACCGGAAAACCGCTCCCGCAGTTTCCGCAAAAACCCGGTATTCCGGAAAATACGGGGCAAAGGTCAGAACTTCATCTCCCGCATCGGGGACAATCAGCGCTGTCAGAGAGATTTTAAGAGATGCGGCCGCCCCGCAGGTCATATAAAGATTGTCCGCCTGGAACGATGTCCCAAAACGGCGGTTCAGATCTGCCGCAATTGTTCGTCTGGTTAACAGATCACCCTGTGCGGATGTATAACCGTGCAGATAAACATCATCCTGAGAATCCAGCAGGTCATAAATGGTTTCGTTCACCGGGTCAGGCGCGGGAACACAGGGGTTTCCCAGGCTGAAATCAAAAACCTTATCCTCTCCGATTTCTTTTTTTCTTTTCTTTCCATATTCAAACAGGTCACGAATGACCGAGCGGTTTTCCCCCAGCTCCTGCATTTTTGTATTCAGCATTCTTAGAACCTCTTTTCTGAAATTCCTGGTTATTCAGCACCCCCAGACTCGGAACGCTTTACGTTCCTCGTTGTGAGCGGCCAGAGCGGCTTCGCCGCTTGTCCGCCCCTCAGAAAACTTCTGAAACCATCCGGCGAGCAAGCTCTCCGTCCGGATTTCATCAGTTTTCCGGGGGTGCTGAATAATTACCTAAATTATAATAATCTTCTTCTGAATCAGTCTGCCGACGGTATGACCTGGGGCAGGTTGCTTCCCGTATTCCCGTACCCATCATACCCGAATCAGATACAGAGGTAAAATCTTTTTTCTGAAGACGCGGGAAGATGAAGTGCATTTCAGAAATTGAAAGAACAATTTCAGGTTACATAAAATTGTCTGAATTGCTTCGAAAATTTGAGATGAAAAAAACTGCACAAAAAAAATTCCGGCTGCCGGAGGCGGGAAAATCTACTGACATTCATTAACAAATTTATCCACATAATACGTGACCGAAAATGCCCGCAAAATAGAGTTATCAACGAAGTTATCCACTTTATCCACAAAAAAGAGGATGAAATAACACGTTACCATAAGTTTTCAACAGAACGCATGTTTTGTGAAGTTCTGATAAAAATGCCTTTTTGTGGAAGAAAATCCGAAAAACACTTGACTTTGCGGTAGTAAAAAATCTTTCCGAACTGGTTACGAATTGTGTGCGATAAGCGCAAAAAATTCAGATAACTCAAAGCTTTGTACATCCTGTGGATACGATTATCTGTATGTAAAAAAATACATGGGAAGCATCTTTTATCAGATGCAGTTTCACACGGAAAATGTTATGTTTTTAACAGACCGCTTTCCTTCGTGCAGAAAAAGGGAAGAGGACTGCTTTGGCACCACAGGTATACGAATCGTTTGAAGAGTAGGAGGCAGGCAACATGGAGTTTGGAAAAGTGGTTGTAGTAGGCGGTGGAGTTCTGGGAACCCAGATTGCCCTGATGAGCGCGTACACAGGACATGACACGACAATCTGGCTGCGCAGTGAGGGCTCGGTGGGAAGAACACAGCCTAAAATACAGCATTATGAGGACGCTATGCTGGCAGATCTGGAGGCAGCAAAGAAACTGATCGGAAACCCGATGGGAGGATTTCTTTATCCCAGAGGACTGATTGCAAAATGGGAAGGTATGACACCGGAAGAAATTGACAGGCTGGCAGCGCAGGCAAGGGAACGCTTCCGCAGTCTGCTGCATATCAGCCTGAATATGGCAGAGGCGCTGAAGGGGGCAGACGTAGTGATTGAATCCATGTCAGAAAACCCGCAGGCCAAGGTGGAAATCTATGAAAAAATGAGAGAGCTGCTGGACGAGAATACCCTGCTGCTGACGAATACGTCAACCCTTCTGCCCAGCATGTTCGCGGAGCATACCGGCAGACCGGACAGGTATCTGGCACTTCATTTTGCCAATTCCATCTGGAAAAATAATACAGCAGAGGTTATGGGACACGCAGGAACCAGTCCGGAAAGCTACCGGAAAGCTGTGAAATTTGCGCAGGAGCTGCAGATGGTTCCGCTTCAGCTGCATAAGGAGCAGCCGGGGTATATCCTGAATTCCCTTCTTGTTCCGTTCCTGAATGCGGCAGAAATGCTCTGGGCGGAGGGCGTATCGGATCCGGAGACGATTGATAAAACCTGGCAGCTGGGAACCGGCGCCCCGGTGGGACCGTTTAAGATTCTGGATATTGTAGGGCTGGAAACGGCTTACAACATTGTTTCCCTGAATCCGGAGTCAAAAAAAGAAGGCTCGACCATGCAGAGAATAGCCTCTCTTCTGAAAGAGAAGATTGATAAAGGAGAAAAAGGAATTAACGCGGGAAAAGGGTTTTATACCTATTAAAGATCTTAAAGATCGCAGGGGAATATTCTTTCAGAAACCGCTTGCGCTCTGTCCTCGCGCAGCGGTACTAATCTCCCTGCGGCGCGTACGCCTGCAGGGAGAAAGAACCGGCGCTGCGGATGTTTCTTCCAGAATATTCCCCTGCGAATTTACTTTATTGTATGCTGTTGTTCGCAGCTGCTGAGGCAGCGAGGTACTCTTCTATATCGGCATCATCCACAAACCCGAAACACTCTACTTTTGCATTTCAACCAATGCTTCCGCATATTTTCTCAGTCTTATATCTATTTCTTTTTTCCATGCCGGAGCCTTGAAAGTCTCTCTCCCCTGTTCGCATGCCTGAATGCAATGAATCAGCACTTCGGGAGAAGCCGTATTTGTTTTAAACATATTCACAAATATTTCTTTGTACTGCTTCAATGTAAACGGCACTATTGTTAACTGGATTTCAACATCGTCTTTTAGATACCAGATACCAGTTCTAAATGCTTCCGCTGTATTTGTATCAACATGATTGGCAATAAATAAGCCGTAAACCGGCTTTTGGTATTTCTGCATCAGATCCGCGACGTGCCTTCGTACCGGTTCGCCCTCCATCGCTTCCTGACGGCTGCTGTCCGATAATGTAACTTCTCCGACGATCACAAAGTTTTCAAATTCCGCTATCAAATCCGGCCTTTTTCCAGGTGCTGTATTAACTGGGAAAAAGTCCTGATCAATTCGGAAGGAACGGACGTCTCCCGGCTGATTTTTCAAACTGTCTATAGCGAGAAAGGAACGCCATACGACCCATTCAAGGTATGCAGCGGCCTCGTCTTTTGGTACCGCTATTTCTGAGCCGTCATCATATGTTTTCGTTCCTCCCCGGCGCATAATAAGTTCCATATAATCAGAAATTTCACGCCACTGCTTCCTTTGATCAGCCGCATACCTGATCTCATTTGTCTTATCCAAGTTTGCCTGCAGACTCATTCGAGCAGAATTGATGCCCACGGTTGTTGTAAGATCAAACTGGCTCAATCACAAATTTTGTGGGATTTAGGATTCCTCTCGTAGCTCCGGCGGCTCATGTCGAATAGCTTCAGAAAGAAATATTCGTCATCAGGATATCCGTACCCCTGTCTGCGAAGAGTCTTGATCTTGTTGTTGATACCTTCAATTTTTGCGGCTGAGATATCGTATGTTGCGTGGGCAATAATGCCCTCAAAGTGGTTGCCAAGAAGACGTTCAAACCACAATAAGTGTGGATTGCCCGTTGCCTTGCACATATCCATGATACTGATGATGTCTTCCGCCATGACGGCTTCATCTCTCCGGGAATAAGCCAGACTGAGATTCTCCTTGATCAGGTCCAGAGTAAACAACAGCTGGTTCTCCTGAAGCAGTGCGTCATAGCGTTCCTCGTATCCTTCCTTGCGGACAATACTGTCAGTTTTGAACAGACTGCTCCCTTTGTGGATCTGACGTTCTTCTCTGGCATCAGCATCCTTGGATTGAAGCGTTTTTCTGGAAGACATCAGGATATACCGGGTTTTCTTTAAAGCTCTGGCAGCTTCGATGTTACCTTCTTCATAGAGCCGGCGCTGTTCATCTTTACGGACTTCGCTTACAACCTTATCGTTAAAGTTCTTTACGATATGAAAGTAATCGAATACAGGTTGGATATGAGGACACTTCTCCTCGAAAGCTTCCTGGAAATCGGAGTTCATGTCACAGGCAACCGCCTCGACCTGATCCATCCATTTCAAACCGACATGCTCGATGAAGTCATATACGACCTGCTTCTTCTTGCCCCCGGCGATCCAAAGGATATGACCGGTCTCCATGTCGATGATGTGAGTCGCATAGCGATATCCATTATGAAGCTTAAATTCATCGATCCCCAGAAATTTCGTGGGTTTCTCCGGTTTCATTAGTTTGCCGTCGGTAGTGGTGTACAGTTCCTGGAGTCGCTCTTTATCGATAGCCTTCACGGTATTCTTGCCGAGACCGGTAAGTTCAGCAACTTCCTTATTTGTATAGACACCGGAGGCCAGTAGATCCCGGGTATACTGGTACAATTCTTCCGTAATCATATGGCCGGGAGCTTTGAAAGAGATAAACTGCATCTTTGTAGTTCTGCACTTTGGACAGACATACTGGTTGCGGGAAAAGATCACACAGCTAAGGCTGCCACCAAAGGGAAGATGTCTCAGATTTATAGAAGGATGATTATTGACATGCATCCTTGAACCGCAAGAGCAAAGCAGGTTTTCTTCCGATGCATCAAGATTACCCTCAAAGCA
Organism: uncultured Lachnospiraceae bacterium; assembly: GCA_902756775.1. Classification (GTDB taxonomy): domain Bacteria; phylum Bacillota; class Clostridia; order Lachnospirales; family Lachnospiraceae; genus Bilifractor. The sequence goes on from CACVSR010000031.1 coordinate 16,434, forward strand.
AAACACGTTTCGCCCGGACTTAGCAGTCCTAACGGATGTTGTTTCATTATGAAAGCCATAAAGGCAGGAAGGAATCTTCAAAAAATCGGTAGACTGAGTAAATGCGAATTGTCCATCCGCTTCTTTTCGTATATAATCCAAGACAGAGGATCTCCTTTCGATTGGGTTGTTTACATCCGCCAAGATGCAATTCCAATCTTAATGGAAGATCCTTTTTTATTCAATTTAAGCCAGAGGCAAGGCAGCAACTGTTCTTAGGCTCCTGAGTCGGAGGGGAGAAAGCAGCCACCCTTTAGGGCTTGGCCTTTACAGGGTTCTCAGGCAATGCTACGCTACTGAGTTCCGACGGCTCACCAATCACAACTGTTCTTTAGTCCATCGCCGTCGGGGTAAGTACCCAACGCATTGCCTGAGGTTCATGTCAAGGATGGCGTACGGCTTGGAAAATCTATAACGTGGCAGGGTCAATCCCACGAAAAAAATGATTGACCCATCAAACTTACCAAGATCTGCAGTAAGTCCGGCCTTTTTCATTGTCTCAGCCAGATCGTTCAGAACAGATTTTGCGCCTTCAAAATCATCTGTTGGTAAAGCCGGGATATGATAAAGACGCTGATAGCGTTCAGCCAATGGTTCGTCTGATACCGTTTCCTTTGCAAGCTGCTCCGCAAGCGCATGGTATTCCCTCATGATAATAATGCCGCGTCCGTGTCTCTGGAAAATACCGGTTGCCCTGAGATTGCGCAAATTCATATCTGCATATTCTTTATAATTCTCGTATTTATCGCTGTAATTCTGCTCTTCCTTCGCCTTCTCATACGTATGCCTGTCGAATATTTTCCTGGCATTCGATTTCTCCTTTGCGCGGCGAAGCGTCAATATTTTATTTGTCAAATCAGTCATATCACAGGACGGATCAGATGTCTGAATGTATATGGCAAATTCATTAAAATTTACGCTCGGAGACCCTGTTTTCTTTTCCATGGCAAGAAGAACCTGAATGGTCCAACGAAGTGGAGAAAATGCTCTTCCGTCTGCCATTTCTTCCATCGGAACACTGAGCGCACGCAAAAAGCATTCCTGTTCTGCCGGATAGGTATCTGCCCGGATAAATGCCCAGCCAAGAGGGGTTATGTCATCGACCTTGCCTATATCAGCCTGATTAATCCCTGACTTTTTTGCTACTTTGATGTAAACACAGCCGTAATTATTCCAAGCACCCCTCCACTTGCGTCCATAGGTACCATCAGATTTGGCAGTCACATTTAACAGCTGATGCTGCGCAAGCAGATGTTCTAAGGCACGCTCCTGCGTTTTTCCGTGTATATTTCCCACAAGATTGGACTGCGAATAAAGTCTCAGCCCCTCCATCATCCGCAAAGGATTCCTCAGACCTGTATTTGCAATACGCCATATCCCCATAGTTGTTCTCCCTCATTTTACATTTGAGTTGTTATACCCCACAAACAGATATTCCTGAACTTTATTCCTATGTGTAGATGCAGTCCGCTGATTGCCAAAAGAATAAGTATAGTCGATTGGAACAATATTCACATGTGTCTTATATTTTGAAAGGAGCTGCAGCATAGTGTCTCTATCCGGATAGCTGTTCGATGAATAAGACACGATCAACACGCTGTCTCTGTATCTTTTAAAAAGCTGGTCAAAAGCCTCTTCCGCACCGTTTTTTGTGGAAAAAGGTGTTGTATAATTTTTAAACTTCTTTGTCTTTGTATTTTGCTGAATTTCTACGCCCTTCCAATCTCTGGCCAGCCCCTCCACAAAATGATACCGTCTGACATATTCATTATCAGAATATGGAGAGTAATAAGGTGGATCTATATAGACAAGATCTGCGGAGCCGGACAGCTCCATGGCATCGCCGCAGACGGCTTTGTTCAGTTTTCCATTATTAAATACAGCCGCATTTACAACTGCAACATTGTTTAGAAACTGTTCTCTCAGAGACAATTTCAGATCGTTTCGCCCATCATCATATTTCCCAAGACCGACATAGGTAAATAAACCTCGTGGACGTTTTTTCATACACGCTCTGATAAGAGCCGTCATGGCAATCGTTTTTTCTGCTGGATCAGACAGCTCAGCAATATTAGCCCGAATTGTATCAATCAGTTCATTTTCTTCATCAGTGAAATAAAGACCCTGAAATGTATCAGAGACGAAGTGATCCGTTTCCTGCTTACGTTTCAAAAGTTCTTCCGCTTTTTTAATCGGTAAAACTACCGAATTGTTCTCGATCATTGCCTTTGCAAATATGTAAGACATATGCATATAGTCATTTGTTGTGACAGAAAGCCCATGCGCTTTCAGCATATATCCCACCACCCCTGAACCCGAAAAGAGATCAATCGCTGTTTTTGCATTAAAATTTGATGCAATGTTCCAGATTTCCTTGAGAAGTTTATTCTTGGATCCCATAAATCTTGTTGCAGGGTAACGGGATGTCTGAATTTCAGCATCAATCGAGGATGACGGGTATGCTCTGACTATAACATCTTCACTCTTTCTGGAATTTCCATTGCTTGAAATAGAGCGTTTGGACGGAATTACGACATGAGGATACATTCCGTAAAGGTTCCGCACTAGTTCCGCATTTGAATTTGTCAGCAAAACATACACACCTGAACTCTGCAGACTGGAAACTTCCTCTGCAAGCTCTCGCTGATCTTTTTCATGAAACTGTTCTTTCGTATATCGCTTAAAATCAGCATACTCTGACACCGGAACATAGGGAGGATCAAGGAAAATAAAGTCCCCCTTTCTGGCATACTTATTCAAAACATCCTTGTAATCTCCGCACACAATCTCTGCTGTCTTCAATAATTCAGATGCTGCTCTCAGGTTATCCTCATCGCATATTTTCGGATTTTTGTACCGCCCAAAAGGAGTGTTAAACTCGCCTTTTTTATTTACCCGATACAATCCGTTATAACAGGTCTTGTTTAGATAAATAGTTCTTGCCGCCGCGACAGATGGTTTTAGTTCCTGCCAGCATTGGCTTCTGACGGCGTAAAACATGGCTTCATCATTCACATAAAGTTTAAGCTGGGCGATCACATCATCTACGTTCAAAGCGACCTGTTGATACACATTCATTAATTCCGGATTGCTGTCAGCAATCACAGCTTGATCAGGCCTTAGCTCAAAAAACAGAGCGCCTCCGCCAAAGAAGGGTTCTATGTATTTCCTATAAGAAGCAGGAATTTCAGGTATGATATTTTTGAGAAGCTGACCCTTGCCCCCGGCCCATTTTAAGATAGGTTTTATCTTTTTCTCTTTGGATATCTTAATCTCCGGCCGAAATTCGATTATATTATTTTTAATTTTATCTATACTTTTAGATGTCTGTTCGATTTGTATTACCTGTGCTATATCGGCCATTTATTCAGTCTCTCGTTTCTCATATGTAAGTCGGATGTCGTAACCAAGTTTTTCCATCATTGTTACAAACGTTTTATTTACAATTTTCTCCGGATGATTGATCAGACGCGACACATAAGCTCCAGAGGTTCCGGCTGCTTCCCCGATTTTCTGCTGACTGATTTTCTCTTCAATACATTTTGTCTTAACATCCAGCTCTATGTTATTCAGCAGCATACCCATTCTCCTCAATTCTGGTTCGATAATTGAAGTGTTTGTGCAATTTATTGTACTATTATATAATGAAAATATCCATAAAAAAATACACTTGTCCTGTTTCCGCTAAGTTGTAAACCGAGGTGCCAGTTTGTAAGGCGAGATGCTTGTTTGTAAATTGAAAAGTGAATATTTGTAAACGAAACGCCAGTTTTGTACGCCAGATGCCCTGTTTCCTTTAAGAAAAGCGATCAGTCGGTCAATTTTCCAATATCCTCCGGAACTTCCGGGTTATAAATTATTTTTATCCAAATAATGCGATCGTGGAGGGAGAATTATGTTTAAATGCTTTAATGTATCTCATGATAGAAAAGAACCGGGTACCGATCATATATTTTCACCGAATACTTATGGATACAGAATCATCCAATCGGGTTCCAGTTTTCCATTTAGAGATGATGACGGCCGCATTTTGCGCTACAGTAATTATAACGTAGATGTATCAGGGTTCACTTATCAGCATTATAATATCAAGCAGCTTGAATTAGATAAATTTGTTACCTTTGATTATGAACCTGACAAAAAGGATGATCCGAATGTGATTGCTGTTTTTTATGATGATCAGAAAATTGGATATATACCTAAAAATTCCCTGCGAAGCATGATTAAGGAATATTCGGATGGAGAAATACATCAGATTTGCGGATTCATTTCTTATATAAATGAGAGATTCAACGAGGTACATCTTGCTCTTGGTTTTTATTCAAAGGAGTACGATGATCTTACGGTCTTCAAATGTAAACTTATCAGTACAAAATGTATGGATTTCTTAGGTAACCCCAGACAGAGGAATCTCACTGCTGTCAGCGAAGAGTGTCCGGTTAAGTTGGAATATAACAATGAAAGCAGAACATATCTGGTCAGTGATGATATGGGAGACGAATTAGGAGAAATTTCGAGAAAACAGACAAATGAAATATACAGAATGATCGGAAATTCAGAGCCATTCTATGCTGAAATCAGCAATCTTGATATGGATGAGGATGGACATATCGCTTGTACAATAGACGTATGGTGTGAATAATCCTCTTCTTCAAATGAGATATTGTAATTATTCAGCACCCCCAGAAAACTGATGAAATCCGGACGGAGAGCTTGCTCGCCGGACGGTTTCAGAAGTTTTCTGAGGGGCGGACAAGCGGCGATTTCTGAGGGGCGGACAAGCGGCGAAGCCGCTCTGACCGCTCACAACGAAGAATGCAAAGCGTTCTGAGTCTGGGGTGCTGAATAGATACGAGATATTTTTATATTAGCCATTAAATAATCGCAGGGGAATATTCTGGAAGAATACTCCCCTGCGTTATAAAGCTGTGTCGAAAAGCAGCCCTGCTTATTTCAGCGCGTCAATCTCGTCCGCAAAGGAATCGGCGTCTCTTCCGCCTACCAGTGTGCGAACCAGTTCTCCGTTCTGGAAGAACAGGAAGGTGGGGATGGACTGGACGCCGTATCTGGCGGCTACGGTGGGAGCCTGATCGACATCCAGCTTGCAGAATTTTACGTCCGTATAATCTTCGGCAAGATTATCTACAATCGGAGCCATCATCTTGCAGGGTCCGCACCAGGTAGCGAACATATCCACAATAACGAGCCCGTCTGCCTTCAAAACCTCTGCGTCAAAAGTATCTGCGTTCAGTACATGTACCATAATATATCATCCTTTCTTTTTATCATTCAGGGAAATGCTTCTGTCGTGTTCCATCTGCAATGTATCATACATCCGGTTTTCTGGCAATCAGTTTGCAGATTTTGTTGCCGCGGGACGAAAACTTTTCTTCGTATTCCGTCATGATGTTCCCCTCATTCAGTTCCGGATCCTGATGCAGGTCAAAGGTGTACGCCAGAAGATCCCATCCGGCTTCCCGGATTTCGGTCAGGGAGAACCGGAACAGGTCGAGATTGTCTGTCTTGAATTCAATCGTCCCTCCGGGCTGCAGCACCGTCTCATATCTTTTCAGAAACTGCCGGGAAGTCAGCCTTCTGTGGGCGTGCCGGTCTTTCGGCCAGGGATCCGAAAAATTCAGATAGATTCCGGCAATTTCCCCCGGAGCGAAAACGCTTTCCAGTTCCCTGGCGTCCAGACGCAAAAAACGGAAATTACAGGATCGGATAAAAGCCTCTCTTTTTTCGGACAAAACCGGCCTGAGAGCAGAGCCAGCGGAAGGAGTTTCAAGATTTCCGTCATTCTGAAGCTCCGAGCGTGCCGATTGAATCATCTGTGCCCTGGTCGGAGCATTTTCTCCAAGAGCCCGTTTTTCCGCCTTTTCGATGGCCCGGATCAGGACGCTGCTGTACATCTCAATGCCGATAAAATTTCTGTCCGTATGAGCAGCCGCCATATCCATCAGAAAGCGTCCCTTACCCATTCCGATCTCCACGTAAAGAGGGAAAGGGGAAGAAAAAAGTTCCTTCCAGTGTCCCTTTTGCGCAATGCTGTCGTGAACAACAAAATGACTGGTGTCAATGGCTTCCTTTGAGCCGGGGATATTTCGTAATCTCATATGTTCTGCAACTCCTTGTTCATTTATGCCTCATTTTTGGTGATTTATGCTTTATCTTTCCTGTTGTGTTCGTTAGAACCCTGTTTTTTACAGGCTGCATGATACCATAAAGAGAGTCCGTAGAAAAGGCGGCTGTACATAGGAAAAACTTGTTTTTTTTTCATACAATGCCCGTAAAAATCGTCGGCTCTACAAATTGTGAACAAACCTGACCGTTTTTTTGTTCAAAATACACGGTTACCCCCCTGAAAGGTGAGGGAGATTCACTTGACTTTTGGAAAAATTGGATGTATTAAAATAAATGTTTATTGATGAGAAAAAACGGAGGAATTGCTGTGGATCCAATTATTGACAAGATCACCCAGATTGAGACAGCAACAGCCCGTATTCTGGACGATGCCGCGGCACAGACCAAAGCGCAGGATCAGGCGTACGAGGAAAAGGTTGCGGACTATGACAGGGAAGCAGACAAAATCACGGCGGAAAAGCTGGACAGACTGAAGGAAGAGCTTTCTGTGAACCGTCAGAAGGAGCTGCAGAACCTGAAAACGTCAGCAGAACAGAATCTTGCAAATCTGAATCATTACTACGAGACCAACCACGAGAAGCTGGCTGCCCAGATTTTCGAATCTATTATAAGGAAGTGATTTTTTGCCTGGCATGATGCACGGACTTCTGTCCTACAGCGGCATCTCGGCGAAGGTCAGCGCAATGAAGAGCCGGCTTCTTACAGAAGAGCAGTTTCGGGAAAT
>CACVSR010000032.1 GCA_902756775.1 uncultured Lachnospiraceae bacterium
CTGAAGTTACCGTCGGCATTCCGGCTGTTTATAATATCTATAATGCCGCAGCTGCGGTCTGCGCCTACACGGCAGCCGGTTTTCCGCCGGAAGAAATGCTGCGGTCCCTGGCGGATGTGCACAGCAGCTTCGGCCGGATGGAAAATTTCCGCCTGGGTCAGACAGATGTGCAGATGATTCTTGTAAAGAATCCCGCGGGATGCAATCAGGCGCTGGCTTATCTGAAAAGTCTTGGGGTGCCGTACAACGCCGTGTTCTGCCTGAATGACAGAACGGCGGATGGTCATGACATCTCCTGGATCTGGGACGCGGATTTTGAGCAGGTCTGCAAAGACCCTCATCTGGCTCATATTTATGTATGGGGAGACCGTGCGGAGGATATGCAGCTGCGGCTGAAGTACGCGGATGCGCCGGAGGACAGGATTACCTGTGTCCGGACATCGGAAGAGCTGCTGCGGAAAATGCAGGAGAGCCGGAGCCCGGTTTTCGTCCTCCCGAACTATACGTCCATGCTGGAGCTTCGCCGGGTGCTCAGCGAGGCAACAGGAAAACAGGAATTCTGGAAGGGGTGAAGGGTATGAGCGAATTAAAAATCTGCCACCTTTATCCGGAGGTGCTGAATCTGTACGGGGACAGAGGAAACATACTCTGTATGGCAAAGAGACTGCAGTGGCGGGGAATCCGGGCGGAGGTCACGAGGGTCGGCATCGGAGACGGAGTTTCTCTCGCGGATTTTGACCTGTTCTTCATCGGAGGGGGACAGGACTTTGAACAGGAGGTTTTGCTGGAGGATCTGAAGGCGGGAAAAGGGGAAGAAATCCGCGCGGCAGTAATGGATGGAAAAACCTTTCTGACAATCTGCGGCGGCTATCAGATGATGGGGCATTATTACCAGACGTATGACGGAGTGAAATGCGAGTTTCTGGGAGCTGCGGACTTTTATACAGTCGGCGGAGAAAAGCGGATGATTGGAAATTACGCGTTTCAGCTTGGCGAGGATTCCGGCGGCAGCACCGTTGTAGGCTTTGAAAACCACAGCGGCAGAACGTACCTGGGAGATGGCGTGCGGCCGCTGGGAAAGGTCATTAAGGGATATGGAAATAACGGGGAGGACGGCACAGAAGGAGTTCACGACAGAAATCTGTTCGGCTCTTACAGCCATGGCCCCATTCTTCCTAAAAATCCGGAATTCTGCGATTTTCTTCTGGAGACCGCGCTCTGCCGTAAGTATGGATCTTTTCAGCTGGAACCGCTGCAAGACGGCTTTGAAAAAGCGGCTCATGACAGTGTCCTGAAGAAGGTGGAGGATGGAACTGCCGGCAGGGATGACTGAGTACGCAGAATGGCAGCCCGGCTGGCTGGGCGTTCGGAATGTTTTATAACAGAATGGTCAGAAAACCGGCGAGTGAGAATGCGCAGGCATCTAAGTGGTGAGGAATTTGACATTGGAGGACGCAGACATTGAAATCTACCGGAACTAAGAAAAGCCCGTTTCGCACCCGGCTGCACAGGTGGAGAAGGAATGTTCATGGCATTCCGCATGGAAAGCTGATTTTTTCTTCTGCAGGCATTCTTCTGACCGGCGCAGTGGCAATTTCTGTCTGTACGGCGGGTGGCGTGTTTTCAGAGAAAACCGGCTCTGCCGGAAACAGCACGGAGGTTCGTGCGGAAGCGTCAGCGGAACAGATGGCCGAAACGGTTTCGCTGTCTGGTACAGGGGGAACGGATGCGGCGTCAGAGACGAAAAAAAATACTTCTGTGGCAGAAAATACAGAGGATACGGCGGACAGCGTCAGCTTTTTTGGCGGACTGAAGACAAAGGTGGAGGCGAACAGTTTTTTTAAAAGCCTGACCGGAGGCGGAAATACGCAAGAAGAGAATCTGCCCGATGCAGCTTCGGCAGAGAGCCCAGGAGAGACAGCCGTATCGGATTCTTCTGATTCTTCTGCGCGGGAGGAAAACCGCCAGGCAGAATCTCCGCAGAAGGAGGAAACCGACAGCCAGGCAGAAACTCCGCAGAAGGAGGAAACCGGCGGCCAGGCAGAATCTCCGCAGAAGGAGGAAACCGGGAGCCAGGCAGAAGCTCCGCAGAAGCAGGAAGAAGCGCTTCGGACAGATTCTTCGCAGGAACTCCCGCAAACGGAAAAAAGCGTGCAGAGTTCCTCTTCTTCGCCAGCAGAGGAAAAGGCGTCCACACAGAAAACAGAGGATGGAAAACTGGATTTCTGTACCCGTTCGTATCTGCGGGTAGAGCTGAAGGTGGAGAATGTCAGACAGAACCCGGAGCTGCCAACCGGCTGTGAGTCGGTTGCGGCTACGATTGCACTCAGGAGTGTCGGGTACACCGATTTGGAGAAATGTACCATTGCGGACGAGTATCTGACCAAGGGAACAAATTATGCGGTCAGCTATGTGGGAAATCCGCACACGAGCTCCGGGGCAGGCTGCTTTCCTCCGGCCATTGTCAGCGCCGTCAATAAATACCTGCGGGAGCAGGGGAGTTCCCTTCGGGCATCCGACCTGACGGGAACGGATCTGGAGGAATTGCTTGCTCTTGTAGACAGCGGATATCCGGTGATCATCTGGAATACCCAGGGAAACGTATCCGCCCGGACAGGAGGGGCATCCGTCACGTACAACGGCACCGTTTATCAGTGGTATCACCCGGAGCACTGTATGGTGCTGTACGGCTATGACAGGGAAAAAGATGCCGTGCTGATTTCCGATCCGATTGACGGAAATGTGGAGAGGAGTTATCAGCAGTTCAAAAAAAATTATGATGCCATAGGACAATATGCTGTGGTCATTCAATAAGAAAATACAAGATATGCCGGTTCCATCTGGAACCGGCTTTTTTTGTGCATTTTTCCTCCGGAATTCCGGTTGAAAAAAGAAGCGTGGTAGTCTAAAATGTGGTCATAAGTGGAGAAAAGTGGCGAATGGTGGTAAATAATGGGGAGACCGCCGCGCCGTGAGAGGCAGACTTATGTTCATGGGAGAGTTCAATCATAATATTGATGCCAAGGGCAGATTGATCATTCCATCCAGGTTCAGGGAGGAGTTAGGGGAGAACTCTGTACTGACGAGAGGAATGGACGGCTGTCTTTCCATCTACCCCCAGGAAGCATGGAAGGCTTTTGAAGAAAAGCTTGCCTCTCTTCCACTTACAAGCAAAGATGCAAGAACCTTCACCCGATTTTTTGTCAGCGGGGCAGCGCCGTGTGAGCTGGACCGGCAGGGGAGAATTCTCGTACCGTCAACGCTGCGGGAATATGCCGGACTGGAGAAAGATGTGATTCTGGCCGGGAACCTGGACCGCATTGAGATCTGGAGCAAGAGCCGCTGGGAGAAGAGCAACAATTATGAAGATATGGATGCCATTGCGAAAGGACTGCAGGAGATCGGAGTCACCATCTGACAGGCATCTGGTTTCTAAGGCAGGAGCACATGGAATTCAGTCATCAGCCGGTATTATTACAGGAGACAATTAAAAATCTGAAGATAAAACCGGAGGGGATCTACGTGGACGGCACAATAGGGGGTGCCGGTCATGCAGAGGAGGTTTGTAAAAGGTTGTCCGGCAGCGGCAGACTGATCGGCATCGATCAGGATGCAGATGCGATAGAGGCAGCGCGGAGCCGTCTTATTCAGTATAAGGATCGTGTAACGATTCTGCGCGGAAACTATTGCAATCTGACGGAAATGCTGGAACAGGAGGGGATTCAGTCCGTGGACGGAATTCTTCTGGATCTTGGCGTTTCCTCACATCAGCTGGATGACGCGGAGCGTGGCTTTACGTACCGGGAGGACGTGCCTCTGGACATGCGGATGGACAGAAGACAGGCACTTTCCGCCAGGGAGGTCGTGAATGACTACGACGAAAAGGAACTGTACAGAATAATCCGGGATTACGGCGAGGAGCGCTACGCCAGGAATATTGCCAGGCATATCTGCCGGGCAAGGCAGGAGCAGCCGATCGCCACAACCGGACAACTGACGGAAATCATCCGGGCGTCCATACCGGTGAAAGCCAGGGCAGCAGGCGGACATCCTGCAAAACGGACGTTTCAGGCAATCCGGATCGAAGTAAACCGAGAGCTGGAGGTACTGCAGGATTCACTGGAGGGTATGATTGACTTTCTGAACGACGGAGGAAGGATTTGTGTGATCACATTTCATTCCCTGGAAGACCGGATCGTCAAAAATATATTCCGAAAAGCGGAAAACCCGTGCACCTGTCCTCCGGACTTTCCGGTTTGTGTGTGCGGGAAAAAGCCGAAGGGGATTATTGTTACCAGAAAGCCGGTTGTTCCGTCGGAAGAAGAGATGAAAACCAATACGCGGTCAAAGAGTTCGAAGCTTCGTGTGTTTGAACGTAGGTTGGGGAACTGAAAATCAAACATCTGGCAGTAGTTCTTTGGGGAAGAACTGCTGCATACAGCCAGGGAGAGGGATAGCACTATGGCAGGAAGCAGAACATCGCACGGACGCGTACGTACAGTTGCCGCAGGAAGGGTAAATTCAGAGAGAGCGGAAGCAGGAAGAGGCACACGCAGGGGGAGCATGCGGGTGCGGTATGAAGAAGACGGAAACGCGGTACGGAAGATTGAAGAGCCGTGGCCGGAGGAGAGACCGGAAAAACGCGGACGCGTACCGCGAGAAGTCAGCGAGAGGACAAAGCAAAACCGTATGCGTGCTGCAAGCATGAGTGCGGGGTATGTATTCTTCTTATCACTGGTGTGCGTGGCGACGGTGTTCCTCTGCATCCATTATCTTCAGCTGAGAGAAACACTGACGAACCAGGATGAGAAAATAGCAGCCATGCGTACCAGCCTGTCCAAATTGCAGGCGGATAATGATGCTGTCTACAGACAGGTGATCGCGGGGATTGATGTCAACGATATCAAGGCAACAGCCATCAATAAGCTGGGTATGCACTACGCGACGGAATCACAAATCAAATACTATGACGCCGCGGATGAAAGCTATGTGCGGCAGTATGTCAGTGTGCCGGACACCGGCAGCTGAGACCGGTTTTGCAACAATATGTCTTCAGAGAAAGGGGGTGGAGTGTTTCCGCCCCCTGTGCTATAATCGGAAAAGCTGAAAAAAGCCGGAGAGGTCAGGAATATTGAGTAATAGCAGTGCAGAAAGAAAACGCGGGCGGCGGCAGAACCGTCTGCCTCGCAGAATAAGCAGTAAGACGAGTAAAAAGCTGGTAGGGCTGTTTCTGGCAGTCATACTGGCTTTAGTCGGTTTAGCGGTAAGAATTACCAGCATTAATGCCACGGAGGGTCAGCAGTACAAGCGGATTGTCATGACGCAGGCGCAGCAGCAGTACGACACACGCACCATCCCTGCCCAGAGAGGGGATATCACGGACAGAAACGGTACGGTTCTGGCCACCAGCGAAAAGGTCTACAACGTCATACTCGACTGCAAGGTGGTTAATTCCGAGGTGGAAGATTCCGAGGGAAATACATCTCAGGCCTATATGGAGCCTACCATTAAGGCCTTGGTCAGCGTGCTGGGGATGAATGAGGCGGATATCCGGGAAAAGCTGACTGCAGATGACACTAAGAACAGCCAGTATGTCATTCTGGAAAAAAATGTTTCTATTACGAAGAAAAAGGCTTTTGAAGATTACTGTGATACAGGAAGCGATGAGAACAAGGACCTGACCGAGGAAGAGGCGCAGGAGAGGGAGAATATTAAGGGGGTGTGGTTTGAGGAAAACTATGTCCGCACCTATCCGATGGATTCACAGGCCTGCGACCTGATTGGGTTTACCTATGACGGAACCACTGCGGACTGGGGAATCGAGGGATATTATTCGGATATCCTGAACGGAACCAGCGGCCGGGAGTACGGGTACTACAACATGGACGCGGATGTGGAACAGACCATTATCCCCTCCACGCAGGGCAGAAATGTGGTTTCCACCATCGACATTAATATCCAGCAGATTATCCGGAACGCCATAGAGAATTTTAACAATGAAATGGCCACGGACAAGAACAAGACAAACGGGGCGCAGAATATTGGCGTGATTGTCATGGATCCCGACACCGGAGAAATTCTGGGAATGGATTCCAATTACTGGTACGATCTGAACAATCCCAGGGATCTGTCGGATTACTACACGTCCAGCCAGCAAAAAAGCATGACAAACGACCAGATGATGGACGCGCTGAATAAAATGTGGGGCAATTTCTGCATCTCGGATGCCTTCGAGCCGGGTTCTGTTTTCAAGCCGCTGACCATGGCGGCAGGTCTGGAGACAGCTGCCTTTGATACCAAGGCCAAATTTACCTGTGACGGCGGTGAGCAGGTATACGACAAATACATTCAGTGCGAAGGGGTTCATGGAACACAGACGCTGGATGAGGTCATGAAAAATTCCTGCAATGATGCCCTAATGCAGATGGGCGAGAAAATAGGCGTATCGGATTTCAGTAAATATGAGGATATTTTCAACCTGGGAAGCCGGACAGGCATCGACCTTCCGGGGGAAGAAGCCGGCCTGATTTACACCGATGAGACCATGGGACCGGTAGAGTTGGCCTGCGCGGCATTCGGCCAGGGCTTTACGCTGACCATGATTCAGGAGGCGGCCGCCATATCCTCTGTTATCAACGGGGGATATTATTACAAGCCGCATGTTGTCAAGGAGATTACAGATTCCAGCGGGGCTGTCTATCAGTCAATAAATCCCATTCTGGAGCGTCGCACTGTCTCGGAAGATGTCAGCGCGGACGTCCGGGGGGCGATGGCGGCAGTAATGGAACAGGGCGGAACCGGTTATGTAGCGAAAATTCCGGGCTACTCCATGGGAGGAAAAACCGGAACGGCAGAAAAGCTTCCCCGTGGTGAGGGCAATTATCTGCTGGATTTTGTGGGATTCGCGCCGCTGGATGATCCGCAGGTTCTGGTATATGTGGTTGTGGACGAGCCGAACACTAAGTCGCAGGAAACTTCTGTATATGCGGAGAGCATCGCAAGAAACATTTTTATCCAGCTTCTTCCTTATATGAATATTTTCCCGGATGAGGAAGGCTATACACAGGATAACGTGACGACTGTAACCTGTAACAATAATGACCTGCTGAATCACAACTACCAGAGTTACGACAACGGAATCGAGGTCAATGATTACGGTCAGACCTATGGGACGGACAGCAGCACAGAGAACAGTACGGCGCCGGCCGGGACCTACGACGAAAACGGAAATTATATTTCCAACGGGCAGACACACTCGGTGGAACAGGAGATAACCGACCAGACGGTGGGAGAAACCGGCATCAGCGACACCAATCTTGCGGATACGCCGCAGGATACCGGCACGGATCAGACACAGACGGACAATTCCTATTACAGCGACGGGATTACCAATGAGGACGCCCAGTACTATCAGGATACCGTTTATCAGGATACGGCCTATAATGGAGGATAAGAGACATGAATATTCAGGATTTACTGCCGGTTTTACTCAGCTTTGGCATTACGGCTGTGGCAACGCCTCTGTTGATTCCTGTCCTGAAGCGGCTGAAAGCAGGGCAGACGGAAAGAAAGGAAGGTGTCAAGGCTCATCTGGCAAAAGCGGGAACGCCTACCATGGGAGGAATTGCCATTCTCCTTGGAATTCTTGTTCCGGGACTGATTTATCTTCCGGGTCATCCTTCCATTCTTCCGGTGCTGATTCTTACGGCCGGTTTTGGCCTGATCGGCTTCCTGGATGATTTTCTGAAGGTGGTTCTGCGGCGGTCCGATGGTCTTTTCCCGAAACAGAAACTTGCGCTGCAGTTTCTGGTTACGGCAGTTTTTCTTGCAGTTCTGACAAAGGTGACGGGTATCTCACTGGATCTCAGAATTCCATTTTCGCAAAATTTTATCCATATGGGATGGTTTGCGGTAATCTTTGCCTTCATCGTTATTCTTGCCACGGTTAATGGGGTGAACTTCACAGATGGACTGGACGGCCTTGCCTCCAGTGTGTCAGCGGTTGTGGCTCTTTTTTTCACCATGGCCGCCGGCGTTCTGGGAGGACAGGTGGAGCCGGTCACACTTGCGGTATTCGGAAGCCTTCTGGGATTCCTTCTCTGGAATTCCTATCCGGCAAAAATTTTCATGGGAGATACCGGTTCCCTGGCGCTGGGAGGTTTCGTCGCAGCTTCGGCATATGTCCTGCAGATTCCTCTTTACATTCCCATTGCCGGTTTTATCTATGCGTTTGAGCTGGTGTCTGTTGTCCTTCAGGTTTCATATTTTAAGGCGACGCATGGAAAAAGATTTTTTAAAATGACGCCGATACACCATCATTTTGAGCTCTGCGGATGGTCTGAGACGAGAATCGTCGCGACGTTTACCATCACTACGGCGCTGCTCTGCCTGTTCGCGCTCTGCGGACTTTCCTGAAGGCAGAAAAGCGAATAACAGAGAGAGTACACCCTTGGATATGCTGTGCCGCCTGCATACGGCCGGCGGGGAGGAAGAAATGGATTTCAAAAAGAAAAAGGTACTGGTATTCGGATCTGGAAAAAGCGGGATTGGAGCGGCTTCTCTGTTGCTTCAGACAGGAGCGGATCCGGTTATTTATGACGGGAATGAAAAGGCAGACGAAGGTGCCATTCACAAAAAGCTGCGGGAAGCCCTGCAGACTGCGGCGCAATCCGGTTCCCCTGCGGCATCTGGGGCAGAAGAGGGGCTGCTTCGCGCGGATTCGGTTCCGGTCATCCTGGGAAAGCTTCCGGAGGACAGGATCGGGAGCCTGGATCTGGTTGTTATGAGTCCGGGCGTTCCCTGCGATATTCCGGAGGTAGAAGCCTTTCGGGCACACGGCATTCCTGTTTGGGGAGAAGTGGAGCTGGCGTATCGCTGTGGAAAGGGAAAAATCCTGGCGGTCACCGGGACGAACGGAAAAACCACCACGACGACACTGCTGGGGGAGATCATGAAGAGCTTCTATCCGGAGGTCTATGTTGTGGGAAATATCGGAACCCCCTATACGGACGCTGCGCTGCTTCAGTCAGATCATGCCTGGACGGTTGCGGAGATCAGCAGTTTTCAGCTGGAGACAATTGAACAGTTTCATCCGGTGGCAAGCGCTATTACGAATATTACAGAAGACCACCTGAACCGTCATCACACCATGGAGGAATACATCCGTGTGAAGGAACGGATTGCGGAGAACCAGACAGAACAGGATATGTGCGTCCTGAATTACGAGGATCCGGTTCTGCGGGAGTTCGGAAAAAAGACAAGGGTGCCGGTTCTGTATTTTTCCAGCAGAAGAGTCCTTGAAAAAGGAATCTATCTGGAGGGAGATACCATCCGGCTTTCTGATGGAAGTGCGGTGCGGGATATCGTTAAAACAGGAGATCTGCAGCTTCTCGGACTGCACAATTATGAGAATATTATGGTTGCTGCTGCCATGGCTCTGCATGCAGGCGTCCCGATGGAAAAGGTAGTGGAAACTGTCTGCGCGTTCCGCGGGGTCGCGCATCGGATTGAATATGTGACAGAAATTAATGGCGTACGTTATTATAATGATTCCAAGGGTACCAATCCGGATGCCGCGATTAAGGGGATTGAGGCGATGAACCGTCCCACCCTTCTGATCGGGGGTGGGTTTGACAAGGAATCCTCTTATGAGGATTGGATCGGCCATTTCAACGGGAAAGTTAAATTTTTTGCCCTGATCGGCCAGACGCGGGAAAAAATCGCAGAAGCAGCTGTTTCCTGCGGATTTCCCAAAGACAGAATTGCGTTTTTCGAGAATCTGGAGCAGGCAGTTTATGCATGCGCAAAACAAGCGGTACCGGGCGACGCGGTTCTTCTTTCTCCTGCCTGTGCAAGCTGGGGGCAGTTTGATAATTATGAGCAGCGCGGCGACATGTTTAAGGAATATGTGCATGCCCTGGAGAAAAAATCCTGAATGGCTTTTTGCGGAAAAAGACCTGTTCCGCTGCGAAAATCCGGGGAAGATTAAGAAAGAGTAACAAACGGAGGACTCCCATGCGAAAAAAAACAAAACGAAGAATAAAACTCGCGGGGATGATTCTGGGAGTTCTGGCAGCGGCTTTTCTGTGCTTCGCAGGATTTTTTTATGTTTCTGACATTCACGTGGCAGTTGTTGGTTCCACCAGATATACCGATCAGGAGATCCGCGAGATGGTTTTTCAGAATTTTGCGGATCGAAATTCACTTTATCTTGCTTTCGTGAAAAAAAGCCTGGATCCCGGACAGGCGTTTATTAAATCCATCACGGTGGAATACGAGAGCCATAACAGTCTCCGGCTGCATGTGAACGAGGACGCCCCGGTAGGCTTTATCCGGCAGGATACCTTTGACTATTATTTTGACTCGGAAGGGGTAGTCCTGGAGGCACTTCCGTCCGGTACGCAGAGCGGCGGAACCGGTACGGAGGGCACGGAATCTGTCGGAACCGCGGCCTCTTCCACATCTGGCACAGATACGTCGGGGGCTCTTCAGGCTGTGACAGAGAGGGGCTCGGACACACAGTTCCGCCCCGCACTTGCGGATGTTGTCGAGGTAACCGGACTTACCGAGGAACCGTTAAAAGCAGGACAGACGATTTCTGTGACGGATTCCGGGATTTTCAGTACACTTCAGGCGGTCACCAGACTGTTCAATAAATTTGGCATCAAGCCGGACAGTATTTCCGTGGATTCGGGTAACAGCATTACGCTTCATTACGGTACGGTGGATGTCTGTCTGGGGAAAGATATCCTTCTGGAGGAAAAGATGGCCCGTGTAGATGCCATCCTTCCGCAGCTGAAGGGATTGTCCGGAACCCTTCATCTGGAGAATTATTCTGAAGACACCATAAATATCATTTTTGACCAGGCGGGGGAGGACAGCAGTGATTCTGCTGAGGAAAACGGAACGGACAGCAGCTCCGGCGGCACTACCGATACAGGAACCGGCAGTATGTCAGGTACAGATGCCGGAAGTACAGGTGCAGGGGATACCGGAACGCAGGACACGTATTCGGCCGACACCGATACCTCCGGTACGGATTTGCAGGGAACCGACACTTCCGGAACCGGGGCAGGCCAGTATGGAACCGATACCTACGGAGGCGGGACGGACGCCTATGGAACGGGTACCTATGGAAATGACGGAACCGATACCTACGGGGAAGGTACATACGAAACAGATCCATACGGAACCGACGTGTACGGAGATGATTCCGGGACGTACGGGTACTGATGCCTCCCATACGTTTCATACCTCTTTATTGTAAAAACCAGGGTTGATAAATTCGGGGAAGAATTATATTATTAGGTGTGTGCAGTCTTCTCCGGAAATTCACGGGCGTCCGGCGGTTCGTTCTCGTCCGGTGAGGCGGGATCCGGGGATCGGAAGCTACGTGCAGGCAATTCCTGTCACGCACCGAACCGGAATATCTGCGGAGAAGGACAATGCGGCGCGGCCGCATTATGCATCTATTATAATCGGATTTGAAAATCAGGCGCGGAGCGCATAAAGGAGGAAGTGTTTTGTTAGAAATCATGTCAAATGAAGCGGAATCTTCGGCAAGAATCGTTGTGATCGGTGTCGGCGGCGCCGGAAACAACGCTGTCAACCGCATGGTGGACGAAGGCATCGGCGGTGTGGAATTTGTCGGAATCAATACGGATAAACAGGCACTTGCTCTCTGCAAGGCGCCTACCGTTCTCCAGATCGGGGAAAAGGTAACCAAGGGACTCGGCGCGGGAGCCAAACCGGAAGTAGGCGAGAAGGCTGCGGAAGAAAGCGTCGAGGAAATTAAAAAACTGTTTGAAGGCGCGGACATGGTGTTTGTTACCTGTGGAATGGGAGGCGGAACCGGCACAGGCGCCGCTCCTGTTGTAGCCGGCCTTGCCAAGGAAATGGGCTGCCTGACCGTAGGCGTTGTCACCAAACCTTTCCGGTTTGAGGCGCGCACCCGTATGACAAATGCGCTGAACGGAATTGAGAAGCTGAAAAAGAACGTTGATACACTGATTGTCATCCCAAACGACAAGCTTCTGGAAATTGTGGATCGCAGAACGACCATGCCGGAGGCTCTTGCCAAGGCGGACGAGGTTCTTCAGGAGGCGGTACAGGGTATTACAGATCTGATCAACCAGCCTGCTCTGATTAATCTGGACTTCGCGGATGTACAGACAGTCATGAAGGACAAAGGTGTTGCGCACATCGGTATCGGAGAAGCCAAGGGCGACGACAAGGCCATGGAAGCGGTTCAGAAGGCTGTACAGAGTCCGCTGCTGGAGACTACAATCGATGGAGCAAGCCATGTCATTATCAATATTTCCGGAGATATCAGTCTGATGGATGCCAACGATGCGGCAAGTTACGTACAGCAGCTGGCCGGGGAGGATGCCAACATCATCTTCGGTGCCATGTACGATGATTCTCAGCCGGATACTGCAAAGATCACAGTCATTGCCACCGGTCTGGACGACGCTACAACCAAGGAGGCCAGTGTGGCCGGAAAGAAGAAAGAGGAGGAAGAGACCAAAAAGAATTCCTTTGCGTCCGCAGGCTACAAGATGCCTTCCTTTAATCTTCCCAAGAATCCGGTAACGCCAAAGGTGCCGACGACACCGAAGAAGGATATCCAGATTCCGGATTTCCTGCAGAGAAAAAACTAATAAAAAGTGAGTGTTCAGGCTGAATCCGGGATTTTTTAGAAAGTTTCAGCCTGACAGATTATAATTAAAAATTAAGGCTGCCGTTTACATGTGTAAAGCGGCAGCCTTCGCTATATGCGCCCAGCGGCGAACATCCCTGACTCATTTGATTTTTTCGTTTGGAGTGACAGGTGCAGACATTCTATTGCAGGAGAAGAAGAACCTCTTCTGTCGGCATATCCCTTCCCGTCCATATCCGGAATGCCTCGGCACCCTGGTACAGAAGCATGCGCAGGCCGTTAAAGGTGCGGAAACCGGAAGCTTCTGCGAGCTTCAGAAAAGTCGTCTGTCTCGGATTATAAATCAGGTCCGCCACCAGAGCGCCTTTTTTCAGGCTGGAAAAATCATCCAGGATAGTCTGGCCTGTGGCAGGCGGCATCCCGACAGGGGTGGCCTGTACCAGAAGATCGCTGGAGGAGAGGTTTCTTTCCAGCTCTTTCCGGTCACGGATATCCGTCAGTTCCGTCTGGCATCCGGTGTTCCGGGAAATGGAATCCAGCAGGGACACGGTTCGGTTATGAAAACGGCTTCCCGGCCTTGCGGCGATGGTAAGATGACTGATTCCGTCCAGTGCAGCCTGTACGGCGATGGCGGTGGCGGCACCGCCGGCTCCCAGAATGGTGACAGCTTTACCGCCCGGGATAAAACCGTTTTCGGCTGCTGCCCGCATAAATCCGATACCGTCCGTGTTATATCCGGTCAGGATTCCCCCTTCATTCAGAACCGTGTTCACAGCACCGATCATTTCTGCCGCTTTGGAGCAGCTGTCTGTCAACTCCAGCATCCTGTTTTTATCCGGCATGGTACAGTTAAATCCGCGGATTCCGCAGATTTTCAGTCCCTCAACGGCTGTTTTCAGGTCTTTCTCCACCACGTCGAAACAGAGATATACATAATCCAGGCGAAGAAACTGAAAAGCGCGGTTGTGCATGGCCGGCGACAGGCTGTGGGAAACCGGACTTCCCAAAAGGCCGGTCAGACGGGTTTTACCGGTGATTTTGACATCCATTTTGATGACTCCTTTCTGAAACGGCAGATTCTGTTCCGAAGTATAGCATAGTTTCCGGCAGCGTTGCAAAAAAAGGGAAATGCCATTATAATAGAATCCCTGACAGCACAGCGTGGCGCGGAAAACGGGAAAAAAGCGGCACATGTATGAAAGGTTAAGAGGAAAAAACGTAAAATGTGGTTATTTGGCAGAAAGCGCAAGAAAAAAGAATCTGCGCCTGTACAGGGGTTCGGGGAACAGACCGAATCCGGGAGTTTAGATTTAGAAGAAAAGACTTTCCGGGAGGAGCAGAAGGAAGCGGACATTCCCGAAGAGGAAAGCCCGGCAGAGGTGCACGCAGGAACAGCGGAAACAGTCCCGGAGGAAGAGACGGATACGCAGAAGGAACCGGATTCTCCGCAGGAGACGGGGGAGGAGACTCCCCAGAGACCGTCAGAACCGCCACAGGCAGAGATGGCACAGGCAGAAGAGGCGCCGGAGGAGCACGCAGAGGAGGAAGCTGCGCCTTGCGGGATGGAAGAAACTCCTTCGGAGGAAAACAGCAGCATGGAAAACCAGGAAGAACAGCTGCTCCGAAAAGAAGAGGAAGCTGTCGCAGACCCGGAGACAGTTTCGGAAACAGCAGTTCCGGATCAAAAAAATGTCTCACTCTATGAGTGGGGACGGAAGAAAAAAAAGAAGAAAAAAAAGAAGAAAAAGGCAGTGTGCAAAAAGACGGTAAGACTGGGGCAGGGAGAACGGTCTGTTGTCCTCGGAGAGGGCATGCCTAAAATCTGCGTTCCGGTCACCGGCCGCACACTGGAAGAAATTGTCGATCAGGCCTCCAATGCCGCATCTGCGTTCCCGGATTTTGTGGAGTGGAGAGTGGATTATTTTGAAGAAATTCATCCTTTGGAGGCAGGCCCGTCAAGCGGAGAACTCCCGGTCAATACGGTAAGCTCCGTTTTTCCTGCGGTTGACCGGGCACTGAAGAAGATGGCGGATGTGCTGAACGGACTCCCGATTCTGTTCACTGTCCGCACGGCCACAGAGGGCGGGCAGATAGCCCTGTATCCGGAGGATTACATCGGTCTGCTGCTTCATGCGGCGGAGAGACCGGAGGTGTCTGCGATTGATGTGGAAGAGCTTCGTGCCGATTCCGACATGGAGATTTTGACCAGAGAAATACAGGCAAGGCACAAGCCGGTCATCGGGTCGGCACATTTCTTCGGGAAGATGCCGAAAAAAACGGAACAGATAGAGCTTATGGACCGGATCAGCAGAACCGGGGCTGATGTTCTGAAACTGGCGGCCATGCCGTCAGACAGCAGGGGTGTCCTGAAGATGATGGAAATGGCAGAGGAAGAAAACCGGATGACGGATAAACCGGTCATCGCGATTGCCATGGGAAAAATCGGTATGGTCTCGCGTATCAGCGGAGCTCTGACAGGCTCCTGCGTGTCTTTCGGAACGGTTGATGCCGAATCCGCGCCGGGACAGATTCCCGTGTCAACACTGCGGACAATTCTGGAGGCTCTGCAGGGATAAAAGCCGGGCTGCGGCATGCGAAGGGCAGTGAATAAGGTGAGAGATTTTTTATTGGAATCGGAAGAACAGCTGGACAAAGAGGCATTTGCATACCTGAAGGAGAACGGACTTTCTGCGGGGCTTCTCCCCTGCAGCTGCGCGCATTATAATGACAGGATCAAGCTGGGGTTTTTTCCTGACGGTCTGGAGGAATTTTCAAAAGTTTCTTCCGATATGAGCATGGAAGAAGTATGCGCGGTCGCCAGAGCGGTACTGGATCGGATTCAGAATCTGGAAAAAAGCGGAGTGATTTCGCTGGAGAATGTTGTCTGGGATATGGACAGCATCTATCTGGATCCGCAGCGAAGGGTATTCCTGATCGCGCTTCCTGCCGTTCTGCCCCCAGATCAGCAGAACAGCCGTATTTATCAGAGGCGCGTCTATGCGCTGATGGAAGAGATTTTTTCCAGAACAGAAGGAGGAGAGTCCGTTAACCGGCAGATCAGCTATCAGAAGGAAAAAAATTTTGGCAGCTGGGATTCTCTGAAGGAAGCGATTGAGCGGAGAATGCCGGAGGAGGATGGAATGCTCTGTCTGAAGAGTGTCAATACCCCGAAGGAGCTGGTTTTCCGCGTGGATCACGAAGCATTTCTGATCGGTTCCGATCCGGTGGAGGCAAACGGGCTGATTGAGGGCTCGGAAAGCGTCAGTCCGGTTCACGCCAAAATCGGATGGAATGAAATTAATTTTTATGTGTGTGATCTTGGAAGTGACCTGGGAACCTATGTAAATGATCAGAAGATCACTCCAAACACAGAGGTGCCGATTGGAAGCGGTACGGTGCTCCGGTTCGGAGACTGCACCTTTACGGTAGAGTGAGTAGAGAAAAGGACATGTATCACTAATGGATGAAAAATGGGATCTGGTCGTTATTGATACCGATCATGAATATCTGAAACAGTATGAAGAGGAGCTTTTCAGGCGGTATTCTCCTTTCATGAGAGTACAGTTTATTACGGATTCTGCTTATGTAGAGAAGTTCTTTGCTGACAGAAAGCAGATAGACCTCCTTGTCGTGGACCAGAGATCCTACGGGGAATATCTGCAGATGCATGAAATCGGCAATATTTTTCTGATGACTCCGGAGGTAGAGGTAGGGAGGATCTATCCGGAGAATGTCAAAGTACTTATGAAGTATGTTCCGGAGGAAGAGGTTTTCCGTGCTATAGACCAGAAACTCTGCAGTATGGGGCTTTTGAATGACAGACACGGAAGTGAAAAAAAATCCGCCCGCATGATTGCTGTATATTCACCCATCGGGGGATGCGGCAAGAGCCTGGCTGCGCTGGCCATTGCCCGCAAGCTGAAAAAGCTGGATCAGAAGGTCCTTCTGGTCAGCTGTGATGCCATGCAGAGCACAGCGGCGTTTTATCCTTTCACGGACACCGCGGATGAGGACCTTGCCCGAAAGCTGCAGCAGCCTACGGAAGACACCTACTGGACCATTCTGAGCAATACCAAGACAGACGGTATTTCCTACCTGAAGCCGTTTCAGAAATATCTTCCGGCTCTGCATGTAGGAATGAGAGAGTGGCAGAATCTGCTGGATGTTCTGAAAAACAAAGAGGATTTTGACTATATTGTGATGGATATCGGAACGGTGCTCGGCCCGGACGGGGCAGAGCTGCTGGGAATGGCCAGCCTGATGGTAATGGTGACGGAAAACAACGAGGTCTCTAACAGAAAGATGCAGAAGCTTCTGAAAAATCCGGATCTCCTGCCCCGGTGCGAGTGTATCCTGCTTTCCAATGAATATCATTCGGACGGGCTTCGCTTTTCTCCGGACAGTATTTTCGGTTCGCTGGTTCCCTATTCTACCTGGCAGGAGGCGCTGGATGATCCGGTGTTTTACAGAATCGCGTTAAAAATTACGGAGTAGGAAGTGAATTTGTGAGTATTACCGAAAAATCAATGCAGGATAAAAAAAGAGCGGAGGAGAGAATTCTCCGGTTCTCTTTTGTGGGAAGCCTTTTGTTTACGATCACCGAAGTGATTATGGCTGCGGTTCTTCATTCCTACACAGTCCTGATGGACGGCGTTTTTGACGTAGCGGATCTGATTCTGCTCGGACCTTTTCTGGTTCTGATTCCGCTTCTGTATAAACCGGTCACAGAGAAACACCCATATGGATTTGCACAGGTGGAATCTGTTTTTCTGATTATTAAATATGGCGTTCTTCTGGTTGTGATCTGCCTGATGATCTATGAAAACGTCCGTGTGATTCTGCAGGGCGGACATACGGTGGACGTGAGTGGTGTCGCCGTGTATGAAATGATTATCGGGTTTCTCTGTCTGGCGGCATGGCTTATTCTGCGGCGTCTGAGTAAAAAATATACGACTCCGACAATACAGTCGGAGGTATTTCTGTGGAAGCAGGATGTTGTCAACAGTATGGGAATCTCGGTGGCATTCTTCGCTCAAAGCGCATTGAAAGACACATCGCTGTCGTCCCTCGCACCATACATGGATTCTGTCTTTGCCATTGTGATGGCAGTTTTCCTTTTAAGAGAGCCGGTAGCGTCGCTGATCAGCGGCTTTCGTAAACTGTGGTGCTGTTTGCCCCGGACGAGGAGACCATGCAGATGATTCGGGCCGCGGTGGATACAAGTCTGGAGAATTATCCCTATACCTGCTCTTTCCTCGATGTCATTCAGACCGGTCGGAAGGTCTGGATAGAAGTTTATCTGACACAGAATCCGGACAGCAGCCTGGTTGACATCAGCCACTGGTCTCAGATCCGCCGGAATATACGGAAAAGCCTGACCGGAAAATTTGATCAGATCTATGTGGAGCTTATCCCGGACATCAAAGATCCTGCGGAAGCGGTCTGAGAGGCCGGGCTGCAGGACCATCCGGCGATGGTTCGGGCGGCTCTTTTTTGACGGCTCCTGAGAGGACAAAAAAAGAAGCTTCCGAAAAATCGGGAAGCTTCTTTTTTACAGCGTGCAATAGAGGATTCGAACCCCCGGCCTTTTGGTCCGTAGCCAAACGCTCTATCCAGCTGAGCTAATTGCACACGCGCTGAATCAATCAGCAAATAGTATGATAGCGCAGCTTCCCCTGGTTGTCAACAGATTTTTTTGGGGGTTAGGATTTCAGCAGGATTGCCGTTGCGGCGTGTGGGGCCGGATGCTAGAATGAAAAAGCTGTGATGTTCGCCGGAATCGCACAGCGCCTTTTGCCGGCGCCGGGAACCGGCAGAGCTGATTGGGGAATAACAAGGAGAAAAACGATGCCTTCTGATTATTATTTTCTGCGAAAACAGGGCGTAAATGAAAAGCTGATTCAGGATCTGGAGCGGTACGCCGCAACATATCCGGTGGAGGAAGAGGTGAAAAACCGGGTGAACAAGCCGGATATTCCTTTTTATGGGAAGGAGATATTGGAAATGTCTGTGGCCGCCCTTCTGCAGGACGAAAATCTTCTTCTGACGGGAGCCAAGGCGACCGGAAAGAATGTTCTGGCGGAAAATCTCGCCTGGATGTTCGGAAGACCGGTGTACAACATTTCTTTCCATGTCAATACCGGCAGTGAGGAGCTGATCGGAACCGACACGTTCCGGAATAACGAGGTGCAGCTCCGAAAGGGAAGCATCAGCCGGTGCGCCCAGTACGGCGGCTTTGGAATCCTCGATGAAATAAACATGGCGAAAAATGATGCCATTTCCGTTCTGCATGCGGCGCTGGATTACCGCAGAAGCATTGATGTGCCAGGCTATGAAAAGATCGACCTGCATCCTGCCACACGTTTTATCGGAACCATGAATTACGGCTATGCGGGAACCAGAGAACTGAATGAAGCTCTGGTGTCAAGATTTCTTGTGATCGATATGCCGGCGCATACGGAAGAGACGCTGACCTACGTGCTGGAACAAATGTTTCCGGAAATGAAGGACAAAGCGTGCAGGCAGCTGGTAGGGCTGTTCCTGGATCTGCAGCTGAAGGCCGAGAATGGGGAGATTTCAACGAAATGTCTGGATCTTCGCGGCCTGGCGGCAGCTGTCCGCACCATGAAGAAGGGGCTGTCCCCGTATCTGGCGCTCCGGATGGGAATCGTAAACAAGAGCTTTGATATATTTGAAAAAGAGATTATTCAGGATGTGGTGTCCACGCGCATCCCGGATACCTGGACAAGTGACGATATTTTCTGACGGATTTTGTGTAACAGGCAGACGCAGATTGGTACAGAAGCCAACGTCGCAGAAAGGCGATTACAGATGAGGGATATAGAGGAGCGGAAGTATGAACTGGAGAACAGAATCCGGAACCTGGTCTGGACCGTCAGCGGTGACTACACACTGGATATCCGGCCGAATACGGAATTGTTTCAGAAATCATCTCAAATAGCAGTATATGACGGAGTGAAACAGGGCGGGCTGGCGAAGTATTTTGATCAGGACGCGGTGTCCATGTATCTTTTGAAAAAGGTGTACTGCCATGCCGATCAGACAGAGCTGCTGAATACCGCGCAGATCTGCACAGAAGAAGCCGTAGGCTGGAGACTGGATGCGGAGAGGGAGGGCATCCGCCGGCTCCGGGAAAAGGCATACAACGATGTCCTGGACCAGGATTTTAAGAAGTTAAGCGGGTACCCTCTCGGAAGACTTCGGCTGGCTCTTCTGAGAGAAAAACTGGACGGATCCTGGAAGGGTACCAGGGAGATTCGGGAGCAGATGGAATGCGTTCATGCGCTCAGAAAGGTACAGACGACGGCGGAACTGATCCGGGGAATTGATGACCTGTATAACCGTGTGGTGGATCCCCATTTTTCGAAAAGTCTGGAAGAGGTGCTGGCCGTCACGACAGAAGAACTGACGGAATTCTCCTGGAAGGATCTGTTGCAGGAGGACGCGGAGGACGCTTCTGTAGAGACTGTCCTCCAGAAACTGACAGATTCCATGACCAGCCTGGAGACGGAGGAAGAGAAGAATACTCAGGAAAGAGAACACAGCCGGGAGGAGCGTGCGGAAAAGAAAAAAATCATTGTGGCCGGCCAGGAAGAGATGTCCCGCATGTATTCCTTTGTGGAGCGGAATTTCGGGAGGAGCTATCTTACTCCGGCGGAGCAGAACAGAAGAAATTATCAGATGTGCCGCGGTGTACACGCGGGATGCCGCCTCTATTACACAGACGGGATCCTGGACAGCCCTGTGATAAAAAACAACCAGTATGTGCTGGCGGAAAAAATCTGCAGTGATAACCGGAAAAAATACAAAGAGCAGTATACGCTGGTGAACCGGAATATCCGGGTTCTTGCCGATATGCTGCGAAAGGCTCTCGTTCTGCGGGACGAGGATCAGACTGTGCGGGCGGGTCACGGAAAAATCGTCCCGTCCCAGCTTTGGAAGCCGGGGAGATCGGAAGATCCCCGGTTATTTATCCGCAGGATGAAGAGCGATGCCTGCGATTTTACTGTCGATCTCCTCCTGGATGCCAGCGGCTCACAGAGAAAGAGACAGTCGGATGTGGCTCTTCAGGCATTTATAATCAGCGAGGCGCTCTCCGAACTGGATATTCCTGTCCGTGTCATGAGCTTCTGTACGTTCTGGAATTACACGGTCCTCCGGAGATTTCGGGAATACGATGAGGATCGGGCGGCCAATCAGAACGTCTTCAGTTTTACGACAAGCTCCGGAAACCGGGACGGACTGGCGATCCGGGCCATCGGAAGCGATCTGCTGCAGCGGGAGGAAAGGAATAAAATACTGATTGTTCTGAGCGACGGGAAGCCGAACGACACGCTGCTGAACCGTCCGGGGGCGGAAAATCCGGAGCCATACCGGGGGAGGAGAGCGATCCTGGACACAGGAACAGAGATTCGGAACCTCAGGAGAAATCATGTGGCCGTTCTGGGGGTATTTGTGGGAGATGAAACAGAACTTCAGGCGGAAAAAAAGATTTTCGGCAAAGATTTCGCCTATATCCGTTCCATCCGCGGGTTCAGCAACACCGTGGGAAGATATCTGCTCATGCAGATCGAGGATGAGTAGAGAGGATTGCTGTCCGTAACGCCTCCTTCCCCCAGAAATATCCCCCCACCCGGCTTGTACCGGAAATTCCTGCGTGCGAAACTGTCAGGGAATACGGCCATCGGGCCGCATCGAAGGACAGCCATAGGAAGCGGGGGCGGAAAGAACAATGTTCAGTGCTGAAAACAAGCAAAAAGTCTGGGAAAACGGGGAGGACTACAATCAGTATATTCTGGAGGAACTTTCCTCTTTTCGTAAAGCCGCATGGAAAAAGCAGCTTACAGGTCATTTTGGAGACAGGAAAGATCTGAAAATTCTGGATGCGGGCACTGGTCCCGGTTTTTTTTCCTGCATTTTATCGGAAGAAGGGTACGATGTAACCGGAGTGGACTTTTCAGAGGGGATGCTTCACTATGCGAGGGAGAATTCTCGGCGCCTCGGAGTTTCTCCGCGTCTTCTCCGTATGAACCTGAATCAGATCACCTTTCCGGATGATTCTTTCGATGTGATTGTCACAAGAAACGTCACATGGACGCTGAGCTGGCCGGAAAAAGTTTACGCGGAATTCCGCCGTGTCCTGAAAGCAGGAGGCATTCTGCTTATCTATGATGCCAACTGGCATGCACATTGGTACGACAGGGAAAAACTGCA
>CACVSR010000033.1 GCA_902756775.1 uncultured Lachnospiraceae bacterium
GGAAAGCAGCAAAGGCATAAATCTCATAAGCAGTCAACAGGCTGACTGATAAAATAAAAATAACTCCGACCACGGTTGTTAACATTCTGAATCCTCCAAACAATCAAACAACGAAACCGCCTTACAGCGGTGCTCCGGCAGAAGCTTTTTTCTGGTTTGCAGTACATGCTACCACATCGCCAAATCAGATTCAATCCCGATTTTACCGCGTGTTAAACGCTGGAGCTTCCGGATGTCCTGTTACGGTTCTGTAACCCTTTTTGTTAGTTTTCGGCAAATTCCGCATAAACAAATTTCAGGTGCAGAACTCTCCGAAACAGACGTGAATAGAAAACTGCACAAATTGGGCAAAGGATAATTGTTGATTTATTTTCAGATATTTTATTGACTTATCGGATATTATGCTGTATTCTTTAATCAGAAACAAGAAGATAGCAGATAACGAACTGGAGGACAGTCCAATGTACAGATAAAGTCTACAGCTTAATGGAGAATCCTCTAAGAGGAGCTAAACGATCACAGTTAGTTGTAATGTTTGAACAAGGATGTCTTTCAGGTCGATAATCAATAGATAAAAAAGGAGGAAAAGATGAACAGTATCAGAGCTGTAATAACAATACGGGCTGTTTCTTAAGAGAGGATGCAGATGACGAGAAAGTCTGTATCCTCTTTTTTTATGCCATTTTTCTTTTTCCTATACGTCTTTTCCCTGTATGCCTTTTTCCTTCCTGCCCTTTCTTCTTCCCGCTGTTATGACTTGGATGTCAAAGTCCAATTACACGATAAAGCCATGCATTGATGATATAGGTGTCAGGGCACCTTTGCCACCCGGACATGTCTGTTTTATTATCTTAGAACACCTGCATCATCATGTTATCACTACGAGCGTACCCCCTACCTTCAGGCATGGGGATAGAATCGACTGGGAAGCAAATACTTGTATAGTCTGGAAACTCTCTTTTTGGAGACGTATAATAAGGATACTCAACACACAGCACCCTCGTCTGAGAAGGAGGAGAAAGGATTTTTTATGCACATCATTGCAAGCATATGGGGTCATCTGACCGGAATTTTCGGAACAGTTGTCCTTGTAACCGCACTGATATCCGTTGTTATCGGCCTGATTGAGCGTTATCACTATGCAACCCAAAAGGCTGCCCCCGGCCTTTCCCCCGACACAAAGAAGAATAAAGCAGTCGGAGAAGATGCCATTATACGGAAGGATCCGCATTCAGACGCCCGGAAGATCGCCGTTATTACCGGTGCTTCCAGCGGACTTGGATCCGGATACGCCAAAGCCATAGATAAAAACCCAAAGGCCTATGACGTTAATGAAATCTGGCTGATAGCCCGCAGAAAGGATCGCCTGGATGCGCTTGCCCGGCAGCTGCATCTTCCTGTTTATGTGATTCCTATGGATCTGACTGATTCGGGAAATCTGAAATGGTTTGAGGAAACGCTGAAAAAAGAAAATGACAGAAGCAGTTCTTTTTCTGTCTCTGTTCTGCTGAACTGCGCGGGTTTCGGAAAGTTCGGAACTTCATCGGAAATCGGCCACATAGAAGAGGGACGAATGATAGATGTGAATGACAAGGCCGCTGTCAACATGACGGATCTCCTGATTCCCTATATGCGTCCCGGAAGCCGCATCGGGCAGATTTGTTCCGTGGCTGCTTTTCAGCCTATTCCGGGTTTCAACGCCTACGCTGCCTCCAAGACTCTTCTCTATTCCTACAGCCGTGCTCTTCGTGTAGAGCTGTTGAAACACGGCATAAGCGTTACGGCCGTTTGCCCTTATTGGATCAAAGATACGGAATTTATTGAGGTTGCTGCCGGAAAAAAGCGAAATCTCCTTCTTGCGTCCCGCAGTGATTCTATTATACGACTTTCCCTGTGGGATATGCGGCACAACCATGCCCTGTCAACTCCGGGAGTCGTATGCACACTGGACCGCATCTTCGCCGGGTTAATTCCCGACGAGGTGATGGTGTTTCTTATGAAGAAATTCATATAATAGTACTATATGGGTACTGTATAAGTCCTGTGCGCTGCTTCGCTGCCGCGCAGCTCCCTCATCGCTTACAGGTAAGAGCGCTCTCGCGCCGCTTCCGCGTCTCTTCTCGCTCTTACCTGTTGTCGTTTCTGGAGCATAAGCTTCCTGGTCCGCAAGCGGCCCGTCAGCTTTTGCTCCGAAACTGGACTTATACAGTATATTTCTGTGTGAGTTGGGTGATGAGGTCTTTGTCCTGGAAATAATCAATCTGCATAGCGTGTTTCATTTCCGCCAGTGTCTGGGCCGCTTTTTTCTCTGCTTTTCTGCTTCCTTCTTCCAGCATGGCAAAAACTCCCGGAATATCCTTTTCATAACGGGCTCTTCTTTCCCGTATGGGGGACAGCTCTGCCTGAAGGACCTTGTTCAGGAATTTCTTGACTTTTACGTCGCCCAGGCCTCCCTTTTTATAATGCTCTTCCAACTCCTGAAGGTTGTGATATTCCGGCCAGAATTCGGCAAAGGAATCGTCTGTAGCAAAGGCTTCCAGATAAATAAAGACCGGGTTTCCTTCTACTTTTCCGGGATCCTCTACGCGGAGGTGGTCGGGATCTGTAAACATCGACATGACTTTTTTCCTGACAGTTTCCTCCGAATCCGAGAGATAGATGCAGTTCCCCAAAGATTTGCTCATTTTCGCCTTTCCATCGGTTCCCGGAAGGCGGAGCTGGGATTGTTTTTTAGGAAGAAGAATCTGTGGCTCTACCAGAACATTACCGTAAATGGAATTGAACTTCCGCACAATTTCCCGCGTCTGCTCCAGCATCGGTTCCTGATCCTCACCGGCAGGAACTACGGTTCCCTTGAATGCGGTAATGTCTGCCGCCTGACTGATGGGATAGCTGAAGAATCCCATTGGGATGCTGTTCTCAAAGTTTTTCTGCTGTATTTCCGCTTTTACGGTCGGATTGCGCTGTACTCTGGCAACTGTCACAAGATTCATATAATAGAACGTCATCTCTGTCAGTTCCGGGATCTGTGACTGAATTAAAATCGTAGATTTCTCCGGATCCAGTCCGGCCGAAAGATAATCCAGAGCCACCTCGATAATATTCTGCCTGACTTTTTCCGGATTATCGAAATTGTCGGTCAATGCCTGCGCGTCCGCAATCATGATATAAATTTCATCAAATTCTCCGGAATTCTGAAGTTCCACGCGATTCCTGAGGGAACCCACATAA
This sequence comes from uncultured Lachnospiraceae bacterium, assembly GCA_902756775.1. Classification (GTDB taxonomy): domain Bacteria; phylum Bacillota; class Clostridia; order Lachnospirales; family Lachnospiraceae; genus Bilifractor. The sequence continues at coordinate 3,232 of CACVSR010000033.1, forward strand.
TGACCGATGTGAAGTTTTCCTGTCGGTCTGTCTCCTGTCAGAATAATTTTCTTTGCTTCCATCTCTCTCCCTCAAATGTCCTTTTCATTTTCCAGTAGCCTTGCCGCATTCTGGCAGGCCGGGCAGATGCAGTATTTTCCGCCTTTTTCCTTATGTTCCCTTGCCTGCTTTGCCATAGCAGCTGCCTGCTCCGCTCCAAACATGTTTCTTCCCTCATCAGACTCACAAAGGCCGATCAGATCATCAATCGTTGTGATATCCTCCTTCATTTCTTTGATCAATGCTGCAGCCTGTTCTTTCCCCGGATTTTCCAGATATTCCTCAGCGATTTTCTGAAGTTCCTCGCAGCAGGAAGGAGCATCCTTCATTGCCTTTACGGTTTCCATTACTTCTGCTTTTGTCATCTTTTTTCCTCCTTTTGTCTGAGTTCCTATAAAACTTGTTCCATGCAGATAAACTGCGGTTTCATTCCCATTGCCTCATAGAATTTTTCCGCCCCGTCGTTTCCCTGCCAGACATGAAGTGTAACATTATAAAAATGATTTTCTTCCGCATACTGTTTCACATGCTCAAAAAGTTTTTGCCCGATATGCTGACCGCGGATTTCCTGATCGACACAAAGGTCATCGATATAGAGAGATTTAACCTCCGTCCGGATGCTGTCTCCTGTTATCTGCTCCCCGGCACACATGCAGTAGCCGACCAGTCTGTCTTCTTCGTCCACCGCCGCAAAAACCGGCCTGCTGTCATTTGCAAGCAGTTCCTTCAGCTGACTGTCGGAATATTTCCGGCCGATTTTAAATAGGTCCGGCCTGATCTTGTGATGCACCAGATTTACCTGATTGAGAAGCTTATCAATTTCCGGAATATCCTTCTCCTCCGCCCTTCTGATTTTCACTGCAGACACCTCCTTTCTACTCTGGTATGATTCTCCGCAAAGCCCGGCGCATGTTCCGTTCCGTCTCCTGCTGCACAAATACACAAAACGCCAACAAAATGCTGGGTGTCTTGCGTCAGGCATTCTGCGAAGCACCGATGCAGCATTTTCAAAACGACGATTTTCAAAAAACAAACCGCCCCCGACAGACCCTTCCCAGGAAAAATCTGTCAGGGGCGGGAATGATTTTTTCCCGTGGTGCCACCCTGCTTTGTGTCTCCACACACTTATGGAATACCGGCATATTCCCGGCAAATAACGCCTGCCCTGCGTCATGGAATACTTGCGTCTGCTTTCCCCATGCCCTCTGCGGTCCATTTGCGAAACAGCGTTCTGTCCGGCTCTCACCTTCCCGGACTCTCTGGAAGTGCCCCCTCCGCTTTATCTCCGCTTCAACGGTTTGTTTCTTCTGCTTATCCTATTCTGGCACAGAAAGGAATGTTTGTCAAAGTTTTCATTTGACTCTTTCCGGCGAATGGAGATAATGAAATTACTACAGTTATAAAAGAAAGACGAGGAATCTATCAAATGGCTTCTGTACTTACAGGAATCTGTCCGGACACTTCTTCTTCGGAAAATCTGGCCGTATCGGCCACCGCCACTCTCCGAAAAGGTGAGGGCCGCATTTTGAAGGCAGGAGGTCTCTGGATCTATGATAACGAGATTGCTTCTGTCAATGGGGATTTTAAGGATGGGGATATTCTTTCCGTCCGCGATTTTGACGGTTTTTTTCTGGGATATGGCTTTATCAACACCCGCTCTAAAATCCGAATCCGCATACTGTCCAGGAAAGAGACAGAGTATGTCACGCCAGTTTTCCTGAAAAAGCGCGTCCGGGACGCCTGGGATTACCGCTGTCATGTCATTGACACTTCCAGCTGCCGGATTATCTTCGGAGACGCGGATCTGCTGCCCGGACTTACCGTTGATAAATATGAGGATATTCTGGTTGTAGAATCGCTGGCTCTCGGAACCGATCTGCTGAAGCCTATAATTCTGCAGGCGCTTACTGAGATTCTGGAAGAGGATGGCATAAACGTCCGCGGGATTTATGAACGAAGTGACGCAAAAGTCAGGGAGAAGGAAGGCATGGAACGAAAAAAGTGCTTCCTTTCCGCTCCTTTTGACACACAGGTTCCGATCACAGAAAACGGAATTCATTATCTGGTTGATGTGGAAAACGGGCAGAAAACCGGATTTTTTCTGGATCAGAAGCTGAACCGGATGGCGATCCGCCCCATGTGCAGAAACGCTGATGTACTGGACTGCTTTACACACACAGGCTCCTTCGGCCTGAACGCAGCGGCGGGAGGCGCCCGCCATGTACTGTCCGTTGACGCATCAGACACAGCCATCCGGCAGGCGGAAGCGAATGCGCGGCTGAACGGTTACGCCGATAGAATTGATTATCTCACCGCAGATGTTTTTGAGCTGCTCCCGCGTCTGGAATCAGAGAAAAAGCAGTTTGACGTCGTTATTCTGGATCCTCCGGCATTTACCAAATCCCGAAACTCCATCCGGGCCGCCACAAGAGGTTATAGGGAAATCAATCTCCGGGGAATGAAGCTCACCAGAAGCGGGGGCTATCTTGCCACCTGCTCCTGCTCTCACTTTATGGATCAGGATCTGTTTGCCCGCACGATTGCCCAGGCTGCTCATGATGCCCATGTGCGCCTCCGCCAGGTAGAATTCCGGACCCAGGCTCCGGACCACCCGATTGTCTGGGCCGCGGACGACTCCTACTATCTGAAATTTTATATTTTTCAGGTTGTTCGGTGCTTCTGAACGGAAAGAGCTTTCAATTTCTCCATTACCGACGGATAGCGTTCTGCGTCGGTGTGGGGAAGTGCCTCGGCTGCCCGCATCCGGGTGAGAAAATCATCGACCGCGCCAAACTGCACATAGCTCATCAGGCTCAGAATCTGACGAATATCCTGAAGCAGCGACCGATCCAGCAGCAGCTTCTGCGCCCCTTTCAGTGAAGTATTCCCGGCGGGAACAATCCTGCTGCGCTCCACATCCGGGTACATGCCGATATTTACGGCGGATTCTACGTCTACATGTGCGCCAAACGACCCGGCCATATAGAATCGGTCAACATCCTGCATGTCTATTCCGGACACCTCCAGCATGTATTCCATCATCGTGGCCGCGGCCGCTTTTGTGAGGATAAATTCCTGAATATCACTCTGATAGAACCAGAGTCCGGGATAATAGCAGACCGCCAGTTCTTCTTCTCCGGTTTCCTGCACCTTCTGTTTCTGAATCAGTCCGCTTTTCTCCGGCTGCAGAGTGCCCTGAATATTAATCCATCCGTGCAGAAACAGCTCGGAGATCATGTCCACAACGCCCGATCCGCAGATGCCGACAGGCTTGCCTCCCCCTATCGTTTTCAGATGAAAAACCTTTTCCGGCAGAATCTTGTTTTCTTCTGTTTTTTTCTCGTTATCCGGCGTCATACGCACGGTCTCAACCGCGCCTTCGGCGGCACGCATTCCTGTCTTAACCACGCCTCCCTCAAGCGCAGGGCCTGCCGCTCCGGCTCCACATAGAAGAAACTGGCTGTTTCCGACTACAAGCTCTCCATTGGTACCAACATCGAAAAAAAGAGAAATCTTCTCATTTCTGTATAGCCCGACCGCGATCAGGCCGCTGACGATGTCTCCTCCAAGATAGTTAGCCAGCCCAGGATAGCAGTAAACCCAGCCTTTGACCGGAAGATCCAGATCCTTTCCCCTGTAGAAGCCCGGCTGAAGCGTCTCCACCGCGTAGGGTGACGCAAAGACCGAAAACGCGTCCAGACCAAGCAGGAAATGTGTCATCGCTGTGTTTCCTGCCACAACAACGGAAAGCGCATTCTGCGGATCGACGCCTGTCTTCTTATGAAGCATCTGCATCAGTTCCAGGAAGGTATCTACTGTCGCCCTGCGGATTTCTTCCAGATGCTCCGGCTGATCCCTGCTGTAGAAAATTCTGGTCAGGATATCCTCGCCAAATCGAATCTGATGATTGTAAACGCCTGCCTCCGACATACATTCTCCTGTTTCCAGATTCAGCATTCGCATGACAGCCGATGTGCTTCCCAGATCCACGGCAAGACCGACGGCAGGTCTCTTGACCCGTCCCTTCTCCGCGCCTACAACCTCCCAGCCAAAGCCGTTCCAGGAAAGAGAAACAGTAATCTTCCAGTCCGCGTTTTCACAGAGCGGATGAAGACTGCGCAGTGCGCTGATCGACATGCAAAGAGCCTCTTCCCGCAGTTCCGGGACAGTTTCACGCAGGGAACGGAAGATCCGCTCCTTTGCCGGCAAATTGTCCGTCTCCGAAGGGACAGGCATTTCCAGATAGATTTTTCTTCCCAGTGCATTCAAAATCTCATTTCCTCCCGAACGATCATCGGATAAACGATTTCACAAAGTTCCTTACACAAATTCTTCCGCCTGGTATATAGTAGGAGAAGAAAACCGGCGGAAAGAATTCACTTTCCAGAAGATGCACCATACTATGATGCCACGGGAAATTTCAGAGAATTGGAGCAATTCGTGACATCATTTGGAAACAAAAGGCCATTTGCTCCCAACTCATATTATGACAGGATGGAATCTATGAATAAAGCGCACTCCCGTAATCACGAACAGATATACAGGCTTCTTCTTTTGGATATTGACGGCACCCTGCGTCCGCAGAAATGCACCCGTATTCCGCTGGAAAATGTCGAAGAAGTACAGCGGATCCGCAGGCTGGGTGTACAGACAGCGATTGCCACCGGAAGGGGCAGAAATTCAGTTCCCGATGCCATGCTGAACGGTCTTTCTCCGGATTTCTGGATCTGCGCAGCAGGAGCTCAGATCCTGACAGAGGACGGAAAAGAACTTTTCGCCAGCCGGATGTCCCAAACCTGTATGGACGCCCTTCTCGGCTTTGCCGACCAGCGGAACTTTCCTCTTGGTTTTTCCTTTGACGACGGTCTCTATTTCTACCGCGGCTTTTCCTATATAGAAGCGAGGAACCGTGCATTCGGCATGCCTAACACAGACAGGGACTGCCCGAACCGGAACCGGCACTTACAGGGGATGCCATTTTCCGCGGTTGCGTTTCCCACACAGGAGGATATTCAGCTCTTCACCAGTAAGTACAAGAATCTCGGACTGCGTTTTGCTTATTTTAATATTCAGGCAGATGACGGAAGAATGGGCTGCGATATTCTCCGGCCTGACCAGGATAAGGCAAATGCCCTGGATTTTCTGTGCCGCTATCTCGATATTCCGGCAACTTCTGCTGTTGCTGCCGGAGACGGATTCAACGACATTGGCATGCTGAAGGCCGCAGGACTGAGCTATGCCATGAACCACTCTCTCCCGGAAGTAAAAAAAGCCGCGAACCGGATTCCATCCTCGCAGGGATATGAAATAGCCGACATGTGCCGGGAAATCTGGCCTGCGTAAAGCCGTCCTGCCCCGTCAGCGGTAAACGTGCAGCAGCCGCAGGATCTTTACCAGCCTTCCCCCCATGGGATAGCTGTACATTTCTTCCTCGGTTGTGTGCGAGCAAATCACATACATCACAAGATAAACGATCATGCCTGCCAGCACAGCCACAAGGAGTCCGATGAACGGTCTCCGGGTAAGGCGGAACAGCAGGTAATACACGAGCATAACCAGAATACCCATGACTGCGGAGGCCGCGGCCGGTTCTATATAAATTCTCCGGATATCCTGCCGGTAACCCAGGAGCATACGCATGGAAATGATGTTTGCGATGCAGCAGACAAACGAGAAAATAATATTAGAGATCAGGACTGCATAAATATCCATCTGCGGGGCTGCCAGAAGCAGCAGTGCAAGGCTGCCCAGATTGGCTCCGAGCGATATTCCGGCATTCACCAGAGCCGTTCTCTGATGGCCGATCGCCTGCAGAACGCCCCCTGAAATTATGGAAAAGGCATCCGTGAGAATGTAAACTGAACCGAAAATCATCAGCCGCGCCGCCAGGGCTGTGCTGGACGGAAACAAAACTCCCATCAGCGGATAGGCAAGAACCATCATTCCCACCGCAGACGGAATACAGATAAACATACTGAGCCGCAGCGTCTGGCTGACCTGGCGGTTAGCTCCGGAAAGGTTTCCCACCGCAAACTTGCCCGACACCTCCGGCATCATGGCGGAAGTGCCTGCGGATGCCAGTGCCAGGGGGATTCCTGCCATAGGTACAAAATAATTGCTGTATTCCCCGTAGGCGGAAGAAATGGCGTCCGCATCGAAACCATGCCATCCCTGCAGGCTGGAGTACAGATAGCTGTCCAGATAGGCGCTGCAGTTATAGATAAAGGATGTAAAAATAACAGGCGTGATCATCCAGAGCAGCATCCGCAGGATTTCGCCGTAGCTTTCCTCCTGGCCGGTGTGATCCCGTCCGACCCGTCTTCTGAAATAATTACGATTAATCCCGTAAACGAACAGCATAAAAAGCAGTCCCACCAGTACGCCGGCGCCGGTACCCAGCGTGCCGCCCATAGCCCCATATACCGCTTTCGCCGTATCTCCCTGTCCAGCTGCGCTTCGAACCAGAATCCAGGCTGCCAGAACACTGACGACCGCATTCATGATCTGCTCCAGAATCTGCGAAACAGAGGTCGGAGTCATCGTCCGGTGCGCCTGAAAATATCCGCGCAGCACACCTAATATGGCGGAGAGAAAGACCGTCGGAGCCAGCACCCGCAGGGCCGGAAGCGCATTTTGCTGATTGGCGGGAAGCAGGAACCGTCCTCCGAACCAGCAGATCAGCGCCGTTATTCCCCCTACGATGAAGGCATAAAGCAGGGCGCCACGAAAGAACTTGTTCGCACTTTTATACTGTTTCAGTGCCAGCTTCTCCGAGACAATCTTGGACACTGCCATCGGTATGCTGTAGGATGAAATCAGCAGCAGAATGGAATACAGATTGCTGGCAAACCCGTAATAGCCCAGTCCAACCCCGCCGAGAATCTGTCCCAGCGGCCTGCGGTAAAGAAGGCCGATGATACGGGAAATAATAGAAGCGGCCATCAGTATGGACGCGTTTTTTACAAGTGAATTACTGTTTTTCTCTGCCATAATCAATTTCCAGGCCGGCTGCGCCGACGCCATAATCTAAGAAGTTTTCGTCTGCCGCTTCGTTATGCAGCAACGCAATTTGCAATGTTTCTTTCTGCCGCTTCACCCGGCACGGCGTTTCTCCATCCCATAAAGGAAAGGATCTCTTCAGCCACGGGGAACTGCTCCAATTCTACGTTATAGTCTGCCCGCACATGGATTAACGTCTCTGCTAAACATTCTCAATCTGCCAGTCTATCGGCTTCAGTCCGTTTGCCTCCAAATAGGCATTTGTTTTGGAAAAGGGTCTGCTCCCGAAAAAACCCCGATAAGCCGAAAGAGGACTGGGATGCGGGCTTTTCAGAATCAGATGTCTGGGATTGGTAATCATGGACGCCTTCTGCTGTGCCGGCCTTCCCCACAGGATAAATACAAGCGGTCTGTCCTGCCCGGCAAGAACACGGATCGCGGCATCTGTGAACTCCTGCCATCCGATATCTTTATGAGAAAATGCCCTGTGCGCACGCACGGTAAGGACAGTGTTGAGCAGCAGGACCCCCTGCCTGGCCCATTTCGTCAGGCATCCGTTATTGGGAATTTTGCATCCCAGATCATCGTGAAGTTCCTGATAGATATTGACCAGGGAGGGCGGAATCTCCACTCCCGGCATGACAGAAAAACTGAGTCCATGAGCCTGTCCCGGCTCATGATAGGGGTCCTGGCCAAGTATAACGACTTTGACTTCCGGAAGCGGAGTCAGATGGAATGCATTAAAAATATCATCCGCGGGCGGATATACCGTTGCTGTCCGGTATTCTCTTCCCACGGTTTCAAATAGTTTTCTGTAATAGGGCTTCCGGAATTCTCCCTGAAGCGCCTTTTCCCACTCTCCGGATATTGCCGGCATACGATCATCTCCTCTGTTTCAGAAATCCATTTCCGAAAAATGCCGCGGTGTCTGCACCCATCCGCACAGATCCGGTTACAGACGAACAGGCACACCTCTGCCCTTCAGGTATTCCTTCAGTGTTCTGATTTCCAGCTCTCTGTAATGAAACAGCGAGGCTGCCAGCGCCGCGTCCGCGCCGCCCTCTGTCAGCGCATCATAAAAATGTTCCTTATTTCCCGCTCCGCCAGAGGCGATTACGGGAATCTTTACTTCGTCTGCAATGGCGCGTGTCAGCTTCAGGTCATAGCCGGCTTTTGTACCGTCACAGTCCATACTGGTAAGAAGAATTTCTCCTGCGCCGAGTTTTTCTGCTTTTGCCGCCCATTCAACAGCATCAAGCCCGACATCAATTCTTCCTCCGTTTTTATAAACCGTCCATCCCTCTCCGTTTTCTCTTTTTCTTGCGTCGATGGCTACTACAACGCACTGACTCCCGAAAATTTCCGCCGCATCTGTAATCAGGCGGGGATTGTTAATGGCAGAGGAATTAATGGATATTTTATCCGCCCCCTCCCGCAGGAGCATGCGGAAATCATCCACAGTGCGGATCCCTCCCCCTACCGTAAATGGGATAAATACATTTTCTGCCACACGGCGAACCATATCTACCACCGTTCCCCGGTTATCGCTGGATGCGGTAATGTCGAGAAAAACCAACTCGTCCGCACCTTCCCGATCATAGGCCTTTGCCACCTCCACCGGATCTCCGGCATCCCGGAGATTGACAAAATTTACTCCCTTTACCACCCGCCCGTTATTCACATCCAGACAGGGTATGATTCTTTTTGTAAACATTGCTTTCCGCTCCTTCTCTCACAGCCTTCCGCAGATAAAGATCTCAATTAAAGCTCACAGTAGTTTTTCAGGATTCGAAGCCCCACGGAAGAGCTTTTTTCCGGATGGAACTGAGTGGCAAATATGTTATCCTTTTCTACCGAAGCATCTATAGTCACTCCGTATTCCGATGTCGCCGTTACGATGGAGGGATCCTCTGCCTTCAGATAATAGGAATGCACAAAATAAACATAAGACTGATCTGGAATTTCCCGGAACAGTCTCCCATTATTCTGCAACTGAATGGAATTCCATCCCATATGCGGAATCTTCAGTCCAGGAGCGGATGGAATCCGCAGTATTTTTCCCTTCAGAATGCCTAATCCTTCTGCGCCTTCACTCTCCTCGCTGCCCTCAAACAACAGCTGCAGTCCGACACAGATGCCCAGAAGCGGCTTTTTCTGCCCGGTCAGTTCCCGGATTACCGGAACTAAACCGTATTTTTTCAGGTTTTCCATGCAGACGCCGAAATTCCCGACCCCAGGCAAAACCAGCTTATCTGCCCGCTCAAGCACTTTCGGGTCCCTGGTCAGACAGACATCCTGGCCGAGCGAAATAAGTGCCTTTTCTACGCTTTTTATATTTCCTGCGTCATAATCTATAATGGCTATCATTTTCGATTTCCTCATACCTGTTGTCGTTTCTGGAGCAATCGCTTCCTGGGACGCATGCGTCCCGTAAGCTTTGCTCCGAAACTGGACTGCAATCTTTCCTGCAGGCTTTCTTCCTTTGTATAAGTCCCCCGCGCTGCATGCTGCTCCGCAGCTTTCGCATCGCTAACAGGTATTCGCATTCTCGTGCCGCTTACGCGTCACTTCATGCTCATACCTGTTGTCGTTTCTGGAGCAATCGCTTCCTGGGACGCATGCGTCCCGTAAGCTTTGCTCCGAAACTGGACTTATACAGTAAATGATGCTAGAATGCTTGTCGAGTCCGCGAGCGCATTATCAGGACTCTTAGTTTACACGATTTTTTTCTATAAAACAAGTTAGGAGCTGTCTATGAAGTCCGTCCGGATCCGTCATTCTTTTTACCTTCTTCTTGCCACTCTGTTCTGGGGAACTACGTTTGTCGCCCAGAGTGTGGCTATGGACTCTCTGGAGCCTTATACGTATAATGTCTGCCGTTTTCTGGTTGGTTTTGCCGTGCTTCTTCCTCTGGGAATCTGGTCCGGACACAGGGATCCGCACGCGGTCAATTACAAAAATCACACGAAGGAATCTGCGGCACAGAGACGCAGAAGCCTGCTTCTGGGCGGGCTTGCCTGCGGAATCTGTATTTTCCTGTCCGGAAGTCTGCAGCAGATCGGACTGGTCTATACTACAGCAGGGAAATCCGGTTTTCTGACTGCCATGTATATCCTGCTTGTTCCGGTTTTCGGCCTTTTTCTGCGCCGCAGATGCCCGGCAACAGTCTGGATTGCTTCGGCAATAGCTGTTGTGGGGCTGTATTTTCTCTGTATTACAGAAAATGTTTCCATAAATAAAGGCGATGTTATTACGCTGTGTTCAGCTGCTGTTTTTGCCGTGCACATTCTTGTAGTTGACCGTGTGTCTCCGGAGGTAAACGGCGTACAGCTGAGTGCCTTCCAGTTTTTAATCGGCGGACTGGCCTCCGCCATTCCCATGCTTCTGTTTGAATCCCCTTCCTGGGAATCAATCAGCCACGCATGGGGTCCTATTCTTTACGCCGGGATATTTTCCTGCGGATTGGCTTATACGCTTCAGATTATCGGGCAGAGGGATCTGAATCCTACCGTTGCCTCACTACTGATGAGCCTGGAATCCTGTATTGCGGTTATTTCCAGCTGGCTGATTCTGGGAGATACCATGAGCGGACGGGAGCTGCTCGGCTGTGTCCTGATGTTCTGTGCCATTATTCTTGCCCAGCTTCCCGAAAAGAAGAAAGCATCTGATGGAACAGACAGGCGGAAAGGCATCCGTTCTGCGGAAGCCGTCGGCGCCGCGGAGCAGTCATAACCCCAATTTGTCTGTATAATTTCGCAGCAGAGTACCATATATGTCTATACATCTGCCGCTTATACCTGTTGTCGTATCCGGCGCATAAGCCGCGATCAGCCGATTAAATTCTTTATTCCGAAACCGTTACTGTACTTGTTGTTCCAATCATGAGGGGGATAAAAAATGGATACACTGGAAATACTGCGTTCTCTGGCCATCATCATTATTTTTGCCAAGTTTTTCGGACTTATCGCCCGAAGGCTGAAAGCGCCCCAGGTTGCGGGAGAAATTGTCGCCGGGCTTCTGATTGGCCCCAGTGCCTTGAATCTGGTACAGACGAATGATTTTATTTCAGGCATTGCGGAAATCGGCGTTATTCTTTTAATGTTCGGTGCCGGTCTGGAAACAGACTTAAAACAGTTGAAGAAATCAGGAATCAAGGCGACGCTCATTGCCTGCGCTGGCGTGGCGGTTCCTTTGGTTTTGGGAACGCTGCTTTTTATGGCTTTTTACGGGTTCGCAAATCCGGGAACCGAGCAATTTGCTAAAGCCCTGTTCATTGGCACCATTCTGACGGCTACTTCTGTAAGCATTACGGTACAGGCACTTCGGGAGCTTGGAAAGCTCTCTGATGAAGTCGGCACAACAATCATGAGTGCCGCCATTATTGATGATGTAATCGGAATTCTGGTTCTGACTGCTGTTCTCAGCCTGAAGGATCCTTCCAGTAATATCGGAGTTGTAACCTTAAAGACCCTTCTCTTCTTTGTTCTGGCGATCGGATGCGGGATTCTTTTCTATCAGCTGATGAAACGGGCAGACACCAGATGGAAACACACTCGTCGGATTCCGATTATCGGCCTGGCGCTGGCATTTGCTCTGGCCTATATTGCAGACAAATATTTCGGTGTTGCCGACATTACCGGAGCTTACTGCGCCGGCGTCATCCTCTGCAATCTTGACGACTCCGGCTACATCGGTCGGAAGATTGACATTAATTCCTATATGCTTTTCGGTCCGGTCTTCTTTGCAAGCATCGGACTGCAGACAAACCTGCGTCAGCTGGACACAACCATTCTTCTGTTTTCAGCTGCCTTCGTGATTGTCGGCATGCTTGGAAAAGTGTTCGGCTGCGGACTGACCGCCCGCGTCCTTGGCTTTAACAATCGGGACTCCCTGAAAATCGGCTGCGGCATGATGACCCGCGGAGAGGTGGCGCTGATTGTGGCGCAGCGCGGATTAAAGGCGGGTATGGTGGAAAGCCAGTTCTTTACCTCCGTCATTCTTCTGATTATTATCAGCTCCATTGTAACTCCGATTGCACTGAAGGCCATTTATTCCAAAGATGAGAAAGACATGCGGGTTTCGGAAAAAGGCGCAGTGTAAATTGACAGTATATGCAAACTAAAGAAACACAATGCAAGTCCTGTCACAAGTAGATATGATGATTTCCACTCTTACAAGTTCCATAACATCCCCTTTTTCCCTTTGCCAGCCTGAGCTGTTCCGCTGGCATACGCCGGGCGCGTCACGCAAAAAGGAGTCCGCTAAATACGGACTCCCTTGTCTGCGCGATAACTGTCAGCTTTTGACGGAAGTATAAGGCAGGTAACAGGCAAATAGAAGTAACAGTTGGTGAATAAAATGCGTGAAAACTGATCTTTTATTCCTCCGGGGTCGGGCTGTTGACACTCCAGCTGATCTCCATGACAAAATGGCTGAACTTCTGCTCACACCACTGGAACACCCATCTGAAGTAGGCGAAGAGATCCTGCACATCGCCCCGCAAAATTGTCCCGGCGTGTCCTGTCTCGCGGTACAACCCCAGATCGATGGAGTAATTCACTACATCGGCAATTCCTTTCATGTACTGGTTCGTGCCCAGGGGATACAGAGACCACCGACAGTCCGCAAGAAAATGAATGTCCCGGATTCCCGCCGCATTGGCTTTTCCCGTGAGGTCGGAGAGTTTAAAGTCGCAGTCGGAATCTCCAGGGCATCCCCTGGTCAGGGTCATCTCCATCGTCATATGCACATCTCTCTGCCATGCATGGATAAAGCATGCCTCCACCGCATCAATGACATCGTCGCGACGACCGCGGTATGTCGTTCCCATCCGATCCGTCTTGGTCCACACGCGGGATGTATCCACCTTCTTCAGGCCTTCCAGGATCACGTCCACAAACCGGTCTGTCATGGGTGCGAGCATAAAATTGCATGTTGTGATGTCCTTCTTTGCCCCAGGTGTCCCCGGACAGCAGTTGCCGTAAGTCACATATTTCTTCTTGTTCTGCTCCATAGTTTTCTCCTTTCACAGCATCGGCACGATCTGCAGAATGCTGTTCAGCGTGCCGGCGGCCACCAGAACCAGCGTGACAATCATGGCCGCGATATCATACCCGTGCACAACCATCTGCCGGTAGAAGGTGCGGTCACCATCCCCGTCAAAGCCTTTGGATTCCATCGCCATGGCCATGGTCTCTGACCAGCGCATGCAGTTGACCATGGCTGCAAAAAACGGCTTCATAGCGATCTTCCGCACACGAATACCACGCACAGCATAGGCGAGCCGGGCGTCCTCCAGCTCTCGGGAAATCTGCGGAATCAGATGAAAGGCCGCCAGAATTCCGTAGGCAAATTTCGGCTTTACATGCGCCTGATGCATGAGGCTCAGCATAAAGTCCTCGCTCCTTGTGGTGAACGCGAACAGCAGGCCCAGCCCCGCGTAGGCCATGACCCTCGAGGAGAGCCGCAGACCCAGGTAGGCGGGATTCTTCATGGCCTCTGTCATCTCCGCGCCCATGGTAAAATTCAGATTGGCCGCCGACTGCCCTGCGCTCTTGTACCCCGCCATGTAAAGCGCCGCGATAACAACCGCGATGGGCAGAAGGATTTTTCCCAA
>CACVSR010000034.1 GCA_902756775.1 uncultured Lachnospiraceae bacterium
ACCACACGGTAAGCAAACACCTCCAGGGCAACTTTGGCGTCCTGGTTTCCTTCCTCTGCCGCGCTGGCAAGATCACGGAAATCACTGGAAAGGCCGCGGGAAAGGCCGTAAACGCCGGACTTCTTGTTCAGAATCTGCAGCACACCGGAAGCGTCCAGGTTCAGCTTCTTGCCGAGGAATTCCACAACAGAGGGATCCACATCACCGGAACGGGTTCCCATGCAGAGGCCTGCCAGAGGTGTAAGTCCCATGGAAGTGTCCACGCATTTTCCGTTTACCACCGCGCTGACAGAGGCGCCGTTGCCCAGATGGCAGACGATAATCTTGGAGTGATCCAGATCCATGCCGAGGAATTTTGCTGTTTCTTTAGAAACGAAGCTGTGGCTGGTTCCGTGGAAGCCGTACTTGCGGATTCCGTACTTCTCGTAATATTCAATCGGGATCGGGTAGAGATAAGCCTTCTTCGGCATGGTCTGATGGAAAGCGGTATCAAAGCATCCGACCATGGGTACGCCGGGCATAAGCTCCTGGCACACGCGGATACCGATCAGGTTCGCCGGATTATGAAGCGGAGCAAGACCGGAGCACTCCTCCAGAGCCTTGATCATCTCGTCATCAACCTTTGCAGAGCAGGCAAACTTCTCTCCGCCGTGTACGACTCTGTGTCCCACCGCATCGATTTCCTTCAGCGACTTGATCACGCCGGTTTTTTCATTCTGAAGCGCGTCCAGCACCATCTGGATGGCCTCCTTATGCGTCGGCATTGCCGCCTCGGTGATCTCCTTGTCCAGACCCGCCTTCTGATATACCAGCCGTCCGTCAATTCCGATTCTCTCGCAGAGTCCCTTTGCCAGAACGGCTTCGGTATCGGAATCAATCACCTGATACTTTAAGGATGAGCTGCCACAGTTGATTACAAGAACTTTCATGTTAACCTCCCTATACACGTTTTCTGTTCTTTGGTGCCGTCCCGCGTGAAATTTTCTGTATTCCTGCGGAAAAACACCTCACCGGGAATTAATTATAGTACCTAATTTCAGACCGTACAAGGGTAAATCCGCATTGTCAGCGGAAATAAACTGTCCTATAATTGATACAATTTTCGTAACTGTTCAGCACCCCGGAAAATCGATGCGAAGAGGCGGAAAAAGCTTGCTTGTGAGAGCCGATTTTCATCGATTTTCAGGGAAGGCAAGGTGCACAGCGCCTCTGACCGCCCAAAATGAGGGGCGCGCAGCACCTCGAATACGGGTGTGCTGAACAAATACTTTACTATGTTTCGGAACTGACAGTCCATGAAGGAGGCTTTATGCGGACAGCGGCGGTAATCGCAGAATACAATCCGTTCCACAGCGGACACGCCTATATGCTGCAGGAAGTACGCCGTCTCTCCGGCGCTGATTTTCTTCTTGTCGTCATGAGCGGTGACTTTGTACAGAGAGGAACCCCGGCCGTTTTCGATAAATACACGCGGACGGAGATGGCACTGGCCGGAGGCGCGGATCTTGTTCTGGAGCTCCCCCTTGCCGCCTCCTGCGGCAGCGCGCCCCGTTTTGCGGAAGGAGCCGTCCGGCTTCTGGACAGTCTGGGCGTTGTGGACGAGCTCTGGTTCGGAAGCGAGTGCGGCAGCATGCGTTATTTCCACATGCTCTCCGGCATTCTCTCTGAAGAACCGGAGGAATACCGTGCGCTTCTGCGAACAAATCTGGCCTCCGGCATGTCTTTTCCAAAAGCCAGGGCAGGCGCACTCCGGGGCTTTCTTCCGGATTCCTGCCCGGAGGCTGAACTTTCGGAAATGATTTCTTCCCCCAATAATATTCTGGGGCTGGAATACTGTGTGGCTTTGACAAAACTGCACAGCAAAATCCGCCCCTGTACTATCCGGCGCAGGGGCGCAGGCTACCACGACACAGATGCCGGAAGCGGCGGGGAATTTCCTTCCGCCTCCGCGGTACGCGCCCTCCTTTCCGGCATTTCGTTCCAAAAAGGCAGTCCTGTGCCGGATGTCAGGAACGCAAGGGCAGGGCTGTCCGCCCTTGTCCCTGAAGCCTGCCTCCCTCTCTGCCTCCGGGAGCTTGACGCAGAAAGCATCCTGACGGAAGATGATTTCTCGGAAATGCTGCTGTACCGCCTGGCTGAGTTAAAATCCGGGCTTGCCGGCAGTCCGTTCTCCGGGTCCTCCTTTCTGGACGTCTCCGGCGATCTCCTGCGCCGCGCTTTCCGTCTGCTTCCGGAGTTCCGCTCGTTCTCCCAGTTCGCCGGTCTGCTGAAAACCAGAAATGTGACCAGGACGCAGATCAACCGGGCGCTTCTGCACCTGCTTCTGCACCTGACGGAAAAGGATCTGGAACAGGTGACGGCCCCGTCCTGTGCCCGGATGCTCGGCATGCGGCACTGCCCGGAGCTACTCTCCGAAATCAAAAAAAAGAGCCGTCTGCCTCTGATCACAAAAGCATCCGCGCTCTCTTCCTTTTCCTGTGAACATGACCTGTTCGCCTCGGAGCTTTACGAATCCGTAAAATCCCGGAAAACAGGTCTTCCCTTTCATCCCGAATTCAGCCGGAGTGTCATTATCCGCTGACCGCTCCCGCCTGCCGGATAATCTTCAGAGCTTCCTCATGGACAGCTCCGTTTGTCGCCAGAACGCTGGTCTTCGCACAGCAGTCCAGCGGCCTTCCCTCCAGATCCGTGAGCTTTCCTCCGGCCTCCTCCAGAATCAGGCTGCCGGCCGCAAAATCCCACGGCTGAAGTATCTTTTCAAACATAACATCCAGGCTCCCCGCGGCAATGTGCGCCAGTGAGAGGGCGGCGGAACCGCCCCTTCGCACATCCTGGCTCTCCAGAAAAAGAGCCTTTGCCACCCGGAAAGTCCAGTCCGCGTACTGGTGATAGTAGGGTGCCGTCCCCATCTCAACCAGGCAGGATTCCAGTTTTTCCGCCCCGCTGACCCGGAGCTTCTCTCCCTGCAGGAAGGCTCCCTTTCCCCTCTCCGCCGTGTAAAGCTCCCCGGTGTCCGGATTATAGATGACTCCGAGCACCGCCTGATGACGGTCGGCAAGAGCCAGCGATATGCAGCTCTCCTTACTGTCATGCAGAAGATTGGTCGTCCCGTCCACCGGATCCAGAATCCAGACAGCGCCGGACAGATCCAGACCGGTGTTGTCCTTCTCCTCCCCCATAAACGGGATATCCGGATATTTCTCTGCCAGTACGGACTGCAGGTAGGCCTGCACGTGCAGATCCACTTCGGTCACATAATCGGAACGTCCCTTGACATGGACCGCCGCGCTGTCCTCCTTGTTTTCAAAAAGCTCCTTCGCCGAGCAGACGATACGGGTCATATCCTCCAGCTGTACTTTTCTGCGTTTCAAGTTCTCGTCTCCTCTCTGCATCGGGAAAACCGAAACGGTTCCCCCTCCGGGTTCCTTTTTCCGGTTCAGATTCCCAGCACCTCCCGCAGCCTGGAAATGTTTCCGTCAAACCGGTATCCCTCAATCCCGCATTCACGTCCTGCCGCAATATTTCTTTCCAGATCGTCCACAAAATAGCAGTCCTCCGCCTTCAGCTGAAACCTGTCCAGGAACAGCTCGTAAATTCTGCGCTGGGGCTTGATATATCCGTAAGAAGCAGAGAAAAACACGCCGTCGTACAGATCCGGAACAGGAAGGATGTTTTTCCAGTTGTCATGGTCCGGCAGACGGATACTGGCGTTGGAGAGCACATACACCCTGTGCCCAGCTTTTTTCAGATCCCGCACCACCTCGTCCATATGCGGGATCGGGATCATATTGTACTCATGCCAGTGAAGAAAAGACTCTCTGGCTGCCTCCCAGACCTTTTCCGAGGAACAGCGCCGGTGTATGGTTTCCAGCGCTTCTTCCTCGGAGATCAGTCCGGCGTCCAGCATCGTCCACTCCGAGGAACGAAAAACGATCAGATATACTTCCCTGCCGATTTCCGGGCTGTCCGTAAACCGGCTGATGGATAGATACGCATCATAGTCCACCAGAACATGCCCCATATCCAGCAGAATATTCCTGTACCGCAAAGAAACACCTCAATTCTTGAAACTGTGCACCGGAGCCGGGATCCGTCCCGGACGGTTTACAAACGCATCGCAGCCGAACCGGCTGACCGGCATAATCGGGGCGCTTCCCAGAAGTCCTCCGAATTCCAGCACGTCTCCCTCTTTTTTTCCGATAGCGGGAATCAGACGGACCGCCGTGGTTTTCTGATTGATCATACCGATTGCCATCTCATCCGCGATAATGCCGGAAATAGTCGTACTTCTGGTATCTCCCGGAATCGCAATCATATCCAGCCCCACGGAGCAGACACAGGTCATGGCCTCCAGCTTCTCAATGCACAGAGAGCCTCTGTTGACGGCGTTGATCATCCCCTGATCCTCACTGACCGGGATAAACGCGCCGGACAGCCCGCCTACATAAGAAGAAGCCATGACGCCTCCCTTTTTCACCTGATCGTTCAGCAGGGCGAGAGCCGCTGTTGTCCCCGGAGCACCGGTAGATTCCACACCTATTTCCTCCAGAATATCCGACACGGAATCTCCGATGGCTGGTGTCGGAGCCAGCGAAAGGTCAATAATGCCAAACGGAACACCCAGCCTGCGGGACGCCTCCTGCGCCACCAGCTGGCCGACACGGGTTACCTTAAAGGCGGTTTTTTTGATGGTTTCACAGAGAACCTCAAAGCTCTCCCCGCGAACCTTTTCCAGCGCATGCTTCACCACTCCGGGGCCGGAAACGCCGACATTGATAATCGCGTCCGCCTCCGTCACACCGTGGAAAGCGCCTGCCATAAAGGGATTGTCGTCCGGGGCGTTGCAGAACACCACCAGCTTGGCGCAGCCGAGGCAGTCATTTTCCTTTGTCGCCGCGGCGGTGCTGTTAATGATTTCCCCCATCAGCTTGACCGCGTCCATGTTGATACCGGTTTTGGTGGATCCGACATTCACCGAGCTGCACACCAGCTCCGTCTTTGCCATCGCCATGGGGATGGAGCGGATCAGCAGCTCATCGGCCTTTGTCATGCCCTTGGAAACCAAAGCACTGTAGCCGCCCAGAAAATTGACATGGACATCGTGAGCCGCCCGGTCAAGCGTCTGCGCGATGGTCACAAAATCCTCCGGGGTCTTGCAGGCCGCTCCCCCGACAAGGGCGATCGGCGTGACCGAAATTCTCTTGTTCACGATAGGAATCCCGAATTCCGCCTCTATCTCTTCCCCGGTAGAGACCAGATTTCTGGCCATTGTGGTGATCTTGTCGTAAATTTTATGGTTCAGACGGTCCAGATTGGAATCCACGCAGTCCAGAAGGCTGATGCCCATCGTAATGGTCCGCACATCCAGATTTTCATTCTCGATCATCTCATTGGTTTCATTTGCTTCAAATATATTTATCATGCCTGCTCCTGTCCTGTCACAGCCGTGACGCGGCTGAGTGCTTTTCTATCGTGCCAAAAGTCAACCGTGATCAGATGCGGTGCATCATATCAAAAATATCTTCTCTCTGACAGTGGATCTTCACGCCGATGCTCTCCCCGATTTCATCCAGATCTCTGGAGAGGTCCGCCGTGGTCTTGTCGGATCCGGAGGTGTCGGTAATCATCATCATATGAAAATATCCCTGAAGGATGGTCTGTGAAATATCCTCGATGTTGACATTGTTTTCCGCCAGATAGTTACAGACTTTGGCAATAATTCCCACCGTATCTCTGCCTGTTACCGTAATGATTGTTTTTTTCATGGCTTTCCTCCTCTGTGTCGTTTCCCTGTGATCCATTCCCTGTTCCGGCTGTCAGAACTCCAGCAGTTCTCCTACGCTGCTGCGTCCCGCGACAGAAATCGGGAAGTCATCCGCGCGGTAGGGATTATCCCCGGCCGTGACCTCGCTGCAGACGGTCTCATACGCCAGCGCAGGGTAGTTATTCTCCGCGCTGAGATGCCCCAGGACAATATATTTCAGGTGATCATGCAGCACCTGACAGAGCAGACGGCCGGACGCCTCATTCGAGAGATGCCCTTTATCGCTCATAATACGCACCTTCAGCGGATAGGGATAGCGCCCCATCTCCAGCATGCGGATATCGTGGTTTGCCTCCAGAAGAAGTGTATCGCAGTACTGCAGATGGCGCACGGTATAGTCCGTGTACGTTCCCATATCGGTGGCTATCGCAGCGGAATGGCTGTCGTTTGTAATCCGGTACCCGACCGGATCCGCCGCGTCGTGCGAAATTGAAAACGGCTCTATTTCCATGTCTCCCACCTGAACAGGCCGGTCGGCATAAACCGGGTGAAACAGACTGTCCGGTATTTTGCCGGCCTGGGCGGTATTCTGTATGGCGCGTATAGTTCCCTCTGTTGCATAGATCGGAACACCCAGCCTTCTGGCCAGGACTCCCAGTCCGGAAATATGGTCCGCGTGCTCATGCGTGACAAAGATGGCATGGATATCCTTCCCCGTATAATCAAAGGAATTCAGTCCCTGCTCCACTCTTTTTCCGCTGATTCCGGCGTCAAACAGCAGGCTGGTCTCTTCACTTCCCGCAAAGATACAATTTCCGCTGCTTCCGCTGGCAAGACTGCACAACTTCATGAATGATCTCCCTGTCCGTATAAAAATCCGGAAAACAGCAGGGATTCACACCCTGCCTGATAACTCTTCCAGCCTGCTGTCTACCTGTCGTAAAGAGTCCGCCAGCGAACCGGAATTATTGATTACAAAATCCGCCGCCTCGCGGAACCTCTGTTCCGGAAGCTGGCTGCGGATCATGGAAGTAATTTTACTGTCCGTGTATCCGCGGGATTCCTTCAGCCGTTTCCGCCGGACGGCCTCATCTGCATAAACATACCACAACTCATCGCATATTTCATTATATTTTTCCTCGATCAAAAGGGCGGCCTCCAGGAAAAACAACCGCGTTCCCTCTGCCCGCTGCGCACGAATTGTTTCCAGGATATACTCTCTCACCGCAGGGTGCACAATCCGGTTCAGTTTCTCCCGCAGCGGATCATTGTTAAAAATCATCCCTGCGATCTTGCCCCTGTCCAGCTCTCCGTCCGGGCCTTCCGCCTCCTGACCGAAGAGATTCACAACCGGCTCAAAGCAGCGTTCTCCCCGCCGCATCAGACCGGCGGCCGCCTGATCCGCAAATAGCACATAGGCGCCGTACCGTTCCCGCACATAGCGCAGCAGCTCGCTTTTTCCGCTTCCGACTCCCCCTGTCACTCCAATCAGATACATGTTTCCGCTTCCTCTTCTATACTTTCTGCGATAAAAACAATGCTGCAACCCGGTTATTTTGCCTCATACCAGCTGTTCCCGGTATGCATGTCGATTTCCAGCCTGACCGCCAGCTTCGCGGCCCCGGTCATCTCTTCCTCCAGAATCCGGCTTACCTTCTCCAGCTCATCCTTCGCCGTCTCCAGAAGCAGCTCGTCATGCACCTGCAGGATCAGTCGGGATTTCAGCTTTTCCTCCTTCAGCCTGC
The DNA here is from genome assembly GCA_902756775.1 of uncultured Lachnospiraceae bacterium. Classification (GTDB taxonomy): domain Bacteria; phylum Bacillota; class Clostridia; order Lachnospirales; family Lachnospiraceae; genus Bilifractor. Next base: position 7,510 of record CACVSR010000034.1, read on the forward strand.
GGCTGACGCGGATCATGGCAATTTTGATAATGTCCGCCGCTGTCCCCTGGATCGGAGCGTTTTTAGCCACCCGCTCCCCGAACTGCCGCTGCATAAAATTGCTGGATTTCAGCTCCGGCATGGGGCGGCGGCGTCCGTACATGGTCTCGGAATATCCCTTTTCCCTGGCGGAAGTCACCAGTCCCTCCAGAAAAGAACGGATTCCCGGATAGGTCTGATAATACTGCTCGATGTATTCCGCCGCCTCTTTTCTGGAGATCCCCAGATCCTCCGCCAGCCCGAAGGAGCTGATCCCGTAGACAATTCCGAAATTGACAGCCTTCGCATTTCTTCTCTGCAGCGGCGTCACCTGGTCAAACGGAACATGGAACACCTGGGATGCCGTGATCGCGTGAATATCCTTCTCCATCCGGTAGGCGTCAATCAGCTTCTGATCCCCGGACAGATGCGCCAGAACACGCAGCTCGATCTGCGAGTAGTCCGCGTCCAGAAAGACAAACCCCTCCGCCGGAAGAAACACCTTGCGGATCTGTCTGCCCAGCTCCATCCGGACCGGAATATTCTGCAGGTTCGGGTCGGTGCTGCTGATCCGTCCTGTCGCCGTGATGGTCTGGTGAAAGACCGAGTGAATCCGCCCGTCGTCAGCAATAAACGCCGCAAGACCGTCCGCATAGGTGGACTTCAGCTTGGTCAGCTGGCGATATTCCAGGATATCCCGGACGATCGGAGTTTCCGGCGCCAGCTTTTCCAGCACATCCGCCGCGGTGGAATACCCCGTCTTTGTCTTTTTTCCTCCCGGAAGCTTCATTTTTTCAAAAAGAATCTCGCCAAGCTGCTTCGGTGAATTGATATTAAAGGTCTCGCCCGCCTGCTCGTAGACAGAAGCCTCCACCTGCCGTATGCCTTCCGTCAGGCGGTTCCCGTACTGCTCCAGTTCCTCCGGAAGCACCCGGATCCCGGCGCGCTCCATATCTGCAAGCACATAGACCAGCGGCATCTCCATATCGCGGAAAAGCGCAAGCATGCCGTTTTCCTCCAGTCTCCGCTCCAGCACCGGCTGCGCCGCCAGCGCCGCAAAGGCTGTTTCCCCGGCGTAAACGGCGGCCTTATCCGTTTCCATCTGTTCCGGCATGGGGATCTTTTTCGACTGGAATATCTCTTCTGCGGAAAGAACGCCCTCCGCCCCGCAGTCCTTCGCAATCGTATCAAAGCTGTAGTCACTGGTAAGCGGGTTCAGCAGATAGGCGGCGATTTTAATATCGAAAACGCTTCCCTCCGCGGATTCCGGAAGATCCGCCGCGCGCACCATCTCCTTGAATCCGAACGTACACAGAAGAGAACACTCTCCGGCGATCCGTCGAACCGCGTCCAGAAGAAGATTCTCTGTCACAAACCCGCCCGCGGGAATGTAAAAGGTTCCGCCGGTGCCGTCTTTCTGATCCGGAAGAGACAGGCCGAGTCCGCAGACATGGCACTTGCCTGATTTCCGGTCTGTCTGCCGGAGAAGAAAGAGACCGGTTCTGTCCGCCCCGGCCGCTTTCTTCAGCAGGGTATCCGCCTCCTCCAGCTCTGTGACCGTACGGACCTCCACCATCTTCTTTTCGGCGGCAGGAGCCGCCTCAAAGCGGGTGAGAAGCTTTTTAAAGCCCAGATCCCGGAACATCTCACAGGCTTCGGGTGTAAAGAGATTTCCCAGCCTGGCCTTCTCCAGATCCAGCTCTACCGGACTGTCTGTGTTAATTTTTGCCAGCTTCTCCGAGAGAAGTGCGGAATCATAGTGATCGCGCAGCGCTGTCATGGCTTTCTGCGGTCTGATGTCCTCCACATGCGCGTAGGCATTCTCCACGGTTCCGTACTCCTTCAGGATTTTCGTAGCCGTCTTGATGCCGATTCCGGGAACACCCGGAATATTATCCGCGGTATCCCCCATGAGCGCCTTCAGTTCCACAATCTGGGGAGGAGTCAGTCCGTAGGCTTCTTCCACGTCCCCGGCATGATAATCCGTGATCTCCGTCTTTCCGCCTTTTGTCCGGGGAATCCGTATCAGAACCTTTTCTGTCGCCAGCTGCAGCAGATCCCGGTCGCCGGAAACCACAGAAACGTCCAGCCCCTCTTTCTCCGCCTTTACGGAAAGAGTTCCCAGAATATCATCCGCCTCAAACCCTTCCTTCATGACGATGGGAACGCCCATGGCCTTCAGCACCTCCTGCATCAGGGGAACCTGCTCCCGGAGTTCCTCCGGCATGGGATGTCGTGTCCCTTTATAGGCCTCGTACATTTTGTGGCGGAAGGTCGGCGCGTGCGTATCGAAAGCGATTGTCAGATAATCCGGCTGTTCCTCCTCCAGAACCTTAAAAAGAATATTCAGGAAACCGTAAACCGCTCCTGTATGTCTCCCTCCCGATGCCGTCAGATCCGGCAGACCGTAAAAGGCACGGTTCAGAATGCTGTGTCCGTCAATAAAAACGATTTTTCCGCTCAATGTTTTTTCTCCGTCTGCTTGGTAAACGCAGCTGCAAAACGCTGTCTGTAAGGTACTGCTTCTGTATTCCCCCTGCCGCGTCCCGTCAGATCAGGGACGGCAGGACTACTGTTATCTTGAACACTCCTGTGACATCCAGAACCAGCAGGACGATCAGGATCAGCGTGACCAGAATAATCAGCAGCCGGATCCGCCCGGAAATCCGCTTTTCCTTCAGCTGTTTCTGTTTTCTTTCCAGATCCTGACGAAGCATCGGCTTTAGATTAAAGGATGTGTCCCCGCTTCCCGGCTTATCCAGGTACCGGACCGTCCGGTCCACCATAAAATTGGTTTCCAGCTCCTCGTAGCAGCTGGAACAGTGCTGAATATGTTCCAGAAATTTTTCCAGCTGCCGGTCAGACAGGTTGTTATTCAGGTAATCCGGAATCATGGAAAGAATTTCCCGGCAGGTCAGGAGCCTGGTCGTTGTCGTGATGGTATGCCGCTCCTTTTTTCCGTTTTTTCTGTCTCCGGCCGGTTCCGGAATCTCCCTGTCATCCCTGTACTCTTCCCTTGTCATTGACAATCGCTCCTTCCTGTCCGGCTGTTCGGACATGAACTGCCGCATTCCCTCAGAAATCGTGAAAGATCCGCCTTTTTTTCATATCTCTCCCTGACCGCATACAGATGAAGCCGCAGCCTTGCCCTGGTCATTCCCACATAGAGCATGCGCCGCTCTTCCTCCAGATCCGCGTCCAGAACTGCCTTGTGGTAGGGAATGACGCCTTCATTGACATCCAGGATATAGACGGAATCGTACTCCATTCCCTTGGCTGCGTGCAGCGTGGAAAGACAGACGCCGGATATCTCGCTGCTCTGCTGCCTCTGCGTCTGCAGCTTTTCCCGGTATGCTTCTATCCCGTTCTGCCACGCATCCCAGGTCGGATAGTTTCTGGCGCTCTCACTGAGTTCATCCAGAACCTGCATCAGCTCATCCTCCGGAATGCCTCTCTCCCTGGCGTACTCTCTCGCGTAATCGTCCAGACCGACCGCCCGGCGGATATAAATAACCTGACCGTAAGGCGCCAGACGCCCGATGGCGTGAATGTCATCCTCCAGCTTTGCGACCCGCTTCATCATCCACTCCTTATCCTGATAGTAACGGAAAAGGGAATCAAAGGTGATCTCCGGGGCGAGAAAGGCATCTCTGGAAAAATAGCGGTTCGGCCGGTTGTAGATCTGGAGAAAATCCGCCCTTTTTCTGCTCCCCGCGCCGATCTGTATATAGGCGAAAAGAGTCTGGGCAATCCAGTGGTCGTAGATACAGGGAAGCATCTCCCGGACAGAAAAGGGAATCTGCCACGCCATCATCTGTTCCACCGCCTCACGGCAGCCGGCGTTCGTTCTGACCAGAACCGCAATTTTATCAAAATCCGTTCCGGATTCTTTTTCCCTGCGGATCTCCTGCGCCAGATGGATACACTCCTTCCGGGGATTGGAAAAGATTTCCAGCCGGACAGGCTCTCCATGACCGCAGACAGCCTGTATCTTTTTCGGGAAGCGCTTCCTGTTTCCGGCGATCAGCTTTCCGGAAATCTCCAGAATTTCCGGTGTGCTCCGGTAATTCCTGTCCAGCGTGACGGTCTGGCAGTCCGGGTACTCCTTGGGAAAACGGAGCATAAGCTCCGGGTTTGCCCCGCGGAAACGGTAGATGCTCTGGTCATCATCCCCGACAATAAAGAGATTATTCCGGGGCTGGGCCAGCAGCTTGATAATTTTGTACTGCATGGGACTGATGTCCTGGAATTCGTCAATCAGCAGGTACCGGAATTTGTTCTGCCAGGCGCGGCAGAGCTCCGGACGCTCCGAGAGAAGCCGCCAGCAGCGGACAATGATATCGTCAAAATCCATTCTCCGGTTTTCCTGCTTCCACTTCTCATAGGATGCATAGACCTTTCGGAATACTTCCTGCGGGAGAACGCCGGAGTAGTAATTTTCCGGAGAAAGTCCGCTCCCCTTGATCTGGCTGATCTCTCTTCCCACCTGCGAAGGAAGATCCGCTTCCTGCTCCGCCCCCGGATAAAGCTGCTGCAGCAGCTCCTTGAGAAGCGACAGCTTCTGCGGTTCTCCGATGACAGTTCCCCCGCTGATGGAATAGGTGTGCCGGAGTATTCCGAAAAACACGCCGTGAAAGGTTCCGAAGGTTACCGCTGTGGACTTCTCGCCCCTCTGTCTTAAAAATCTCTCCTTCATCTCCGCGGCGGCGGCTCTGGTAAAAGTCACCACCAGAATGGATGAAGGAGAGATCCCGTCTTCAATCAGACGGCAGGTACGGCCGGTCACGACCGCTGTCTTGCCGGACCCCGGTCCGGCGAGAACCATCATCGGCCCGTCCCGGTGCTGTACCGCCCTCTGCTGTGATTCATTAAACTGCATGTTCAATTTTATCTAACCCTGCCCGCAGTCTTCGGATGGTCTCGTCTTTTCCCAGCACTTCCATAATACCGGTCGCCCCGGCAGGAGTCGCCTGCTTTCCGGAGACAGCCGTGCGCAGAGGCCACATAACCGTGTTCACCTTCATCTCGTTCTGCTTCGCGTACGCAGACAGCAGGCCGAACAGCGCATCATTTCCGAAATCCTCTGCCGTCTCCAGCAGGGGTATGGTCTCCGTCAGCACCTTCCGGGACGTCTCCAGCGTGCTCTTCGATTTTTTATGAACATACATAGATACATCATATGCGGGAACCCCGGAGAAAAAGTCCACCTGCTCCGCAATATCCGGAAAAATCTGGATACGGGTTTTCACCATCTCTCCGATTTTCCTGATATCCATGTGCTCCGGAAGCGCCTTCTTCAGATAAGGCTCCGCCAGTTTAAAATATTCCTCGCTGTCCATGGCCTTGATGTACTCGCCGTTCATCCACTTCAGCTTGGTCATGTCAAAGACCGCCGGGGATTTGTTGATATGATGGTAATCAAACACCTCCACCAGCTCCGGCAGCGAATAAATTTCCCGGTCTCCGGCAGGACTCCAGCCGAGGAGGGCGACAAAATTAACTACTGCTTCCCTCACATACCCCTGGTCAATCAGATCCTCAAAGGAGGAATGGCCGGAGCGTTTGCTCAGCTTCTGTCCCTCTTCATTGGTGATCAGCGGGCAGTGCACATAGGTGGGAATCTCCCATCCGAACGCCTCGTAGATCCGGTTGTATTTCGGTGTGGACGACAGATATTCGTTTCCGCGGACAACATGGGTGATCCCCATCAGATGATCGTCCACCACATTGGCAAAATTATAAGTAGGATACCCGTCGGATTTAATCAGGATCAGATCGTCCAGCTCCTCATTGTTGACAGTAATATTTCCGTAAATCTCATCATGGAACGTCGTGGTTCCCTCCGTGGGCATATTAAAGCGGATGACATAGGGTTTTCCCGCGTCCAGATTCGCCTGGATTTCCTCTTTGGAGAGATGGAGACAGTGCTTATCGTAGGCCGAGATCTCCTTTCCCGCCACCGTGCGTTTCAGTCCCTCCAGCCGTTCCTTTGTGCAGAAACAGTAGTATGCGTCACCCTGGTCAATCAGCTGCTTCGCGTATTTCATATAGATGCCCTGTCTGCAGCGCTCGCTCTGTACGTACGGGCCTACGCCGCCGTCCTTGTCCGGGCCCTCATCGTAGGTAAGCCCGGTATCAGCCAGCGTCCGGTTGATCAGCTCCAGTGCCCCGTCCACAAACCGTTCCTGATCGGTGTCCTCGATCCGGAGCATAAAGCTGCCGCCCGCATGTTTTGCGATCAGATAGGAATACAGTGCTGTCCGAAGGTTGCCTACGTGCATCCGGCCCGTCGGGCTCGGCGCGAATCTTGTTTTAACCATGATGTTTCTATGCTCTCCTTCTTTTGTTAATCGTAAAGAAAAAAGCAATCAGCCTCTGGTTTCTGAAGCAGTCTGATTGCCTTTCTTTCTGTTCCGACGAAGTTTATTCTTCAATCCCCTTTGTTTTCAGGTAATCCATAACAGCGCCGACCGTTGTCAGCTGTTCCATATCCTCCGCAGGAATTTCTATTTCATACTGCTCCTCAAGCGTCGTCAGCAGCTCAAACAGGTCCAGGGAATCCGCCTCCAGATCCTCCTTGAACCGGGACTCCGTTGTGATTTCCGACTCGTCCAGATCCAGCTGCTGAGCCAGAATCTTCTTCATTTTTTCCAGCATAATTATCTCCTTTTCAGGCAGCTTCTGCTTCCTTTATTTTTTAAGAAAAGTGTACTTGTCCGGCCGTTTTTTGTCAATGCCCTTTGCCCTGCGCCGAATCCGCCTGACGGTCTGTCTCGTATTCATCGTAGGAAATCCGCCGCGAGACACTAAGTGCCAGTCCGATTTCGCTCATCAGAAACAGCACCGACGTGCCTCCGTAGCTGACAAAGGGCAGTGTTACGCCGGTTGTGGGAATGACGTTGAGCACCACGCAGATATTCAGGATAACCTGAAGAGCGACATGCACAAACACACCCATCACGATCAGCGAACCGCAGAGATCCTTTGCGTTTTGTGCGATGAAAAACAGTCGGTACAGCAGGTAGCCGAAGAGCAGCAGCACGATGATGGCGCCGAAAAGCCCCAGTTCCTCGCAGATAATAGAGAAGATCATATCGTTCTGCGCCTCCGGAATGGTGGACAGCTTCTGCGTACTGTTGCCCAGACCTTTTCCGAAAAAGCCGCCGGATCCGATGGCGTAAAGACCCTGCAGCACCTGGTAGCCGCCGGAGTTCAGATTATTTTCCGGCTGAAGCCAGGCCAGGATTCTGCGGATACGGAAGTTGGAACTGCTGCTTACCGTGCGGTTCAGCACGACAAGCCCCACACCGGTCAGCCCGGCGCCTCCCGCCATCAGCGCGACAAAAGGGACTGTTCTGGAGTGAGCCAGGAAAATGACGAAAAAGCAGATACCGAAAATGATAATTGCCGTACTTAAATTCTCGGTAAAATAATACGCGCCGAACGCCTGTATGCCTCCGACCAGAAACACCAGCAGCACATTCCGGAGCCGCTCCCACTTCTTTCCCATCTTCAGTATCAGAAACGGAATCATGCAGATCACCGCTATCTTGGAGATCTCCGCCGGCTGGAACTGGATTCCCAGATTCAGCCATCTTCTGGCTCCGTTGACGGTAACGCCAAAAGGCGTATATCGGACCATGGCCATCAGCCCAAGCGCAATGACATAGAAAACCGGAGCCGCCTTGACCGCAATCCGGTAATTAATCCTGGAAATAAACAGCGCGATGAATACCGACGCGAGACTGATTTCCGCCTGCCTGCGGAAATAGTACATATCATCGTTGATATTCGGGTCATTGGCCGCCTCATACGCGCTGGCGGAATAGAGCATAACCAGACCGAAACAAATCAGAATAATGACAACGGCAAGAAGATTGTAATCAAAGTACACATACTTCCTCTGTTTTTTTTCTCTGGTCTTTTCGCTTCCCGAGCCCCCATTTTCTTTTTGCCGCACCAACCGATGCGTTTGCCGAATCTGCCATAGAAAACTCCCCGGCTGTCAAAGCCGTACTGACAGCGCGCCGCCCCGTTCCTTCCGCGCCAAAACCCCGACACGGAAAGGAAAGACAGGAAACTGCGGCTGATAGTGAAAAAGGACTGTCACCTTATGCATGCCATGCATGTAAAGCGACAGCCCCTCAACAGTCTTTTCTCTGATCAGTCTTCTACGTAGGGAAGAATCGCAAGATGTCTTGCGCGCTTCACCGCCAGAGTGACAGCTCTCTGATGCTTTGCGCAGTTTCCGGTAACTCTTCTCGGCAGGATCTTGCCGCGCTCAGAGATGTATTTGCGAAGCTTTGCAGCATCCTTATAATCAATAACATTGTCCTTTCCGCAGAACACACATACTTTTCTTCTTCTGCGGGGAGCTCTTCTTCTGCTCGGAGCATCTTCTCTTGCACTTCCGTTATTCTCAAATGCCATGGTTTTTTCCTCCTTATGCGAATTTATTCAGCGTCTGTACGAACAATCAGGTAACGAAGAACGTTATCCATGATGCGGGCATGTCTCTCAATCTCAGCGGGAGCTGTTGGCTCTGCCTCGAACGGAATGAAATAATAGAAACCGTCGCGCTCATGATTGATCTCATAAGCCAGTCTCTTTTTGCCCCACTCTTCCACTTCGCCGATGACGCCGTTTACGCGGGAAATGTAGTCTTTTGCTTTTTCTACAACTGCCGCTCTGGCCTCATCATCAATTTTGGCACTGACAACGAGTGCTAATTCATACTTGTTCATGCGTTTTTTCCTCCTTTTGGTCTTTGGCTTCCTGTCTGTGCAGGGAACAAGGATGCGGCGCGGACGCGCCTCACGGTCAGTTATTCTAACATTATCTGTCCGGATTGTAAAGACTTTTCTCCAGACGCGTCTCCCACGGTCTCCCGCGGTCTCCCGCCTCCGCGCAGCCTGCGGACGAAGGAGTTCCGGTTTTTTCACACATCGGAAAATCTGACCATGTTATTTTCCGGAAATCTTTTTATGATAGACACTATACAGTGATTACAGCGTAACAGGTTCCTTTGAGACTGTGAAACACGGAATCATCCGCCACCATCTCCGGGGAGTGTATGACTAAATGGAAAAGAAGGGAGGCTCGCCCGGCCTGTTATTTTTTGCGCCGGACATTCTGCATATGGCAAAACCAAATCCGATCACACGAGCAATCATAGATTCCACCGTAGACCGCGGCATCCGCGAGGTAGAGGAAGATCCCAAGCGCAGCATCCGGAAGCTGACGGACATGGGAAGGATGTTTAACCGGGGACCGTTTCTGGATGAAATTTACGCCATGGTTCAGGATCTTCTCCGGAATGACGACAGCACCTACTACACGGTTATCGAAAATCTGCTGAGGAACACGAACCGCCAGAACCTGAAAGATTTCGGCATCAATATCGGCTACAACGGATTCACAATCGGAAGAAAAACCATTCAGAGTCTTGTCGGCGTCAAGCCCTTTCATATTCCGTGGTGCATTTCCCTGCGGATCAATCCGGCCAGACACACCAGCATCACCGTCTCCGAAATCGAGAGCTGTGTGAAGCAGGGGCGGCCTCTGGGGATTTACTGCTATGTCATTCGCTGCGAGGAGTCCATCGCCTGTCTGAACAAACTGCTGGCGATGTTTCGGAACAACCCGGACTGCTCCTTCTTCTGTCTGCTCCCGGATCAGCTTCTGCATCCCGAACACCTGAAGGCGATCCGCTCCGTAACCAACACCCTGTTCCTGTTCCCGGCCGACACTCCCACCGTCTCCAAAAACATAGAGGCTATGCGCGCCCAGAAATCTCTGTACTCTGTTTATATCTACTATAATGATGAAACGGCAGGAGAATGGATGGACGGAAAGCACTGGGCGGGTCTGACCGGTTACTGCTCCAGCTTTATCCTGACGGTCGCGGCCGATAACTGTTCCGCGAAAACCGCCGCAAGAATGGGAAAATACTGCAGAAATATGAGGACTCATCCCGAATATCCGTTTATCTGCTTTGATTTTTACAGCGATCTGAGTATGGTAGACAAAATTATCTCCGCCCGCGGACAGTTCTTTGAGATGATGGAAAACGGAGATATTCATACAGTGGAAGGCGTCCTTACGGATTTTCGGCACACGATCTCCCTGGAGCAGATTCTCTCCATCGCGCTTCCCCTGCCTGCGCAGGACAGCGCCGGATAAGCGCCGCCGGCGTCCGGCAGACGCTGCCGGCTACGGCGAAATTTCAGCCAGTTTTCTTCCGACCAGGATCATCACATGCCGCAGGTAACTGGTGAATTTCTCCGGCCCCATAACACATCCTTCCTTAAGCCAGCGATAGATGACTACCAGAAAAATATCCACGACATAGTGGTCGTCCAGCGGTCCCATGCCGTCCACATCTCCTATGGCCGATGTAAACAGATGGAAGATCGGCTCTGTGGATTCATAAAAATACTCGCGGAAGGAATTCTGCCCGTCAATTTCCAGCGCGCAGATATAAAAGGACTGATCTCTGTAAAACAGCTTTACGACAGCCTGCAGCAGATCCCAGCCGTCGGAGTAGCTGGAGCTGCTTGCAAGGACAATAAAATCCGTATAAAAAATCCAGTTGACCAGATCGTACTTATCCTTGAAATGATAATAAAAGCTTTTGCGGTTCATGCCGCAGCCTTCACAGATGTCTATGACACTGATTTTGTCAAAAGGCTTTTCCTCCATCAGCTTCTTCATGGAAGCAGCAAGAGCCTTTTTGGTAATATTGGCATCAGGCACCCTTCACACCGTCCTTTCCGCAGCTGTGGGACAAATATCAAAATCTGTACCCATTATACGGGAACAGGGAAAACTTTGCAAGAACGCGGCTACTTTTTCAGCATCTCTGCCGTCTCTGCGTCGGCATGATCCAGCAGATAATTTTTTCTGCCTGCCTGATCGTCCTTCCACTCGTTTCCGACCCTCTTTTTTCTCTGCGCGATCTCTGACCGGAGCTCCCGCGCGGACATCCTCACTGCCCCCTCGCCCAGAATAATGACCTGCTCCAGTCCGTCCGAAGAGGCGACCGTCACCCGATGGCGGTGCCCCAGCTCATGAACTGTTTTTTCGATATAGGCATCCGCGGTCTCCGCCTCTCTGGTATATACCACATAAATGTTGTTGTTTTTCTGCACTTCTCCTCTGCCGCCCTTCACCCGGTAGGCGTCAAACACAAGAATCAGCGTTTCCCCCAGATACCCCTGGTAATCCTGCATCAGCTCGATCAGTTTGTCCCTGGCGGCATCCATATTGACAGAGGCCAGCTCCCGAAGATCGTCCCAGGAAAAAATGATATTGTAGCCGTCCACAAGGAAATAGGCTTTTCCCGCGGACCGCGTTCCAGACTGTCCGGCTTTTCCTGTCCGGTAAGCGGTGTACGCGTCCGCATAACGGGAATCCTGCGTCGGGCGCTCTACCTGCTCCACGCGGGTTTTGACGGGACCATAGGTCCGCTCAAAAATGGCCTTCAGTTCTTCTTCCCCGGCGGAATACTCTTTTTCCCTTTCCTGCCAGGTCTTCCGGTTTCGGTTTGCAATTTCCTGCCGTGCCTCAAAAGAATCCCCTGAGTATCCTTCCCTGTCGGCCTCCTCCGCGCTGACCTGGATGTAGAAGTCCTTGGTGTCGCCCGTGAGGTCGCGCACGCTCTTC
>CACVSR010000035.1 GCA_902756775.1 uncultured Lachnospiraceae bacterium
AGCATTATGCCGGAAATAATTGTAGCCACGGAGAGCGGATCGGATCTTCCGGAGGAAATAGTCAGACAGTATCAGATTCAGGTTGCTCCGATGCATGTCATCATGAATAATGTCAGCTATGATGACGGGCATTTTCCCATTGACATGGTTTTTGATTATTTTGAGGAAACGGGAAAAATTCCGACCACTTCTGCCGTCAATGTGCAGGAGTACATTGATTTCTGGAATGATATCCGGAGCAGGCATCCGGGCTGTATTATATATCATTTTACCTATTCCTCCAATGCTTCCAGTACCCATCAGCATGCCGTGGCGGCAAGAGACCAGGGGAATTTCCGGGATCTGTATATTATTGATACCAAAAGTGTCTCCGGCGGATGCACGGCGCATATTGAGGCATGTTGCCGCATGTTGGAGAAGAAAAAGGACAGCGTTACAGACTCCGCTGCTGCCGGGGCTCTGGCCGAGGAATTTCAGGCTCTGGCCGACCGGATTGAATGCAATTTTATTCCTGCTACGCTGGATTATCTGCGGGCGGGCGGCCGGGTTTCCAACGGCGCCTATATTGCGGCGAATGTCCTCCGTCTGAAGCCGTTGATTGAGATTAACCGGGAGGGATTTCTGGTCGCCACAAAAAAATTCCGCGGATCCATGGATAAAATTACGGATAAATTTATGCAAATGTTTCTGCAGAGACATCGTCTGACTCACGATACGCTGTATCTGATGTACGGGCCGGGGCTTTCCCAAAGTATTCTGGACAGGATGCGGGAGATCGCGCTTGCAAACGGATTTCAGAGGACGGTTTACGTAATGACAGGCTGCACTATTTCGTGCCACGGCGGAAAGGGTGCCATCGGACTTGCGGGAGTGACGGAATGAGCCATAAAATAGTATTTCTGGACATAGACGGAACACTGACTACTTTTCAGGGAGTTCTTCCGGATTCTGCCAGGGAAGCACTGCAGAAGGCAAATCAAAACGGCCATCATATGATTATCTGCACCGGTCGCAGCGGAACGCAGCTTTATCCGCAGCTGCTGGAAAAAGAGCTTTTTTCCGGTTATATTACATCTGCGGGGGCCGACATCCGCCTGGGAGGACTTTCCCTGGTGCAGTACAGTATCCCGGCGGAGCCGCTGCATCATGCGTTGGATGTGCTGGAATCCCTGCACGCGTATTATTTCCTTCAGTGTCCGGACGGGGTATTTGCGGATCCGGAGACAGCACTGGCAGCGCCGGAGCTGATCAGCGCCGGCACAATGGATCCGAAGGACGCGGAACGCATGTTCGGGAAGGTGAGCGTCCGGGAGGACATACGCTCCACAAAAAATTGTCAGAAGCTCTGTTTTTATCAGGCGCACAGTACGATAGAGGAGATACAGAAGCGCCTGGGAGTTTTTTTTGAAACCCTGACTTCCAGTTTTGCCGTTTCGGATTCCTGTGACGGCGAGATCATGGTCCGGGGCTATGACAAGGGAACGGCCATGCAGAAGGTGCTGGACGCCACGGGAACGGATAGAAGGGACACGATTGCCTTTGGAGACGGACCTAATGACAAGGTGATGCTGGAGTTTGCACAGACCGGCGTAGCTATGGGAAATGCGTCTGATGATTTGAAAAGGGCGGCGGATCTGGTGACGGACCGCGTGGACCGGGACGGACTCTACAAAGGCTTCCGGATGACAGGTCTGATTAACTGAGCAAGATGAAACATTGGAGGTTTCAGATGAAATATGATTTTCTGATTGTGGGCGCAGGGCTTTTTGGAGCTGTTTTTGCGGAACAGGCGGTAAAAAAAGGGTATCGCTGCCTGGTAATTGACAGACGTGCCCACGTTGCGGGGAATATCTACACGGAGGAGATTGAGGGAATTCAGGTACACCGGTACGGAGCCCATATTTTTCATACCTCCGACAAAAAGATCTGGGATTACATCAATCAGTTTGCGGAATTTAATAATTATATCAATTCTCCGATTGCGGTTTATAAGAATGAGACCTACAATCTTCCGTTCAATATGAATACTTTCAGCCGCATGTGGAACATCCGCACGCCGCAGGAGGCAAAGGCTATCATCGCGTCTCAGATTGCGGAGCTGCATATCACAGATCCGAAGAATCTGGAGGAACAGGCGCTGTCTCTGGCCGGACGGGATGTTTATGAGAAGCTGATCAAAGGCTATACGGAGAAACAGTGGGGACGCCCCTGTACGGAGCTTCCGAGTTTTATCATCAAGAGGCTTCCGTTCCGTTTTACTTACAATAACAATTATTTTAATGACCGCTATCAGGGAATCCCGGTCGGCGGCTATACGGCGATTGCCGCAAAAATGCTGCAGGGCTGCGATGTCCGGACAAATACCGATTATTTTACGTTTATCCGGGAAAATCCGGATGCGGCGGACAGGATTGTGTTTACCGGCATGATTGATGAATACTTCGGCTATCGTCTGGGGGCGCTCCAGTACCGCAGTGTGCGGTTTGAGACGGAGGTTCTGGACACGGACAATTATCAGGGCAATGCGGTTGTCAATTATACGGACAGGGACGTTCCCTACACCCGCATTATCGAGCATAAGCATTTTGAATTCGGCACGCAGCCGAAGACGGTTATTTCCAGGGAGTATTCCTCGGAGTGGAAGGTTGGCATGGAGCCGTACTATCCGGTAAATAATGAGGAAAACAATGCGCTGTACCGGAAGTACAGGGAACTGGCTGACAGGGAGAAAAATGTTATCTTCGGCGGACGTCTGGGACAGTACCGGTATTATGACATGGACAAGGTGATTGCCGCGGCTCTGGAGGCGGCGGATGCGGCGCTGTAAGGCGAACCGGAACAGTCAAATCAGATCAGTAAGGGAACAGACAGGAAAATGGGTTATCTGGAAAAATTGAATCCACAGCAGCGGGAGGCCGTGCAGCACACGGAGGGACCGCTGCTTATTCTGGCAGGCGCAGGCTCAGGAAAGACCAGGGTGCTGACCTGCCGGATTGCGTATTTAATTGAACACTGCGGGGTGCGGCCATGGAATATCATGGCCATTACTTTTACCAATAAGGCTGCCGGAGAGATGAGGGAAAGGGTGGACGGCCTGGTCGGAATGGGATCGGAGGCAATCTGGGTTTCCACCTTTCACTCCAGCTGCTGCAGGATTCTCCGCAGGTATATCGACCGGATCGGCTATGATAACAGTTTCACCATCTATGACACCGACGACAGCCGGCAGGTGATGAAGGCGGTCATCAAAGAGCTGGAGCTGAATCCGAAGATTTATAAGGAGAAGGCGCTGCTGGGGAAGATATCCGCCGCCAAAAACAACCTGGTTTCCCCGGATGAGATGGAGGCGGACGCATCCCGCTGGGAGGAAAAACAGACTGCGCGGGCGTATCGGGCTTATCAGAAGCGGCTGAAGAAAAATAACGCCCTGGATTTTGATGATCTTCTGGTGCTTGCCGTGGAGCTTTTCGAGAAGGCTCCGGATGTGTTGGAAAGCTATCAGGAAAGATTCCGCTATATCCTGATTGATGAGTATCAGGATACCAATACCGTGCAGTTTCGTTTTGTAAAGCTCCTGGCGGAAAAATACAGGAATATCTGCGTGGTGGGAGACGATGATCAGTCGATCTATAAATTCCGCGGCGCGAACATCATGAATATTCTGAACTTTGAGAAGTCTTTTCCAGGCGCGAAAGTGATTAAACTGGAGCAGAATTACCGTTCCACCCAGAGTATTCTGGACGCGGCCAACGAGGTGATTTCCAACAACAGCGGCAGAAAGGAAAAGAAGCTCTGGACAGATAACGGACAGGGAACCAGGGTCCGCTTCCGGGAATTCCAGACCGGTTACGACGAGGCGGAGTTTGTTGCGTGGGAAATTGCCAAAAAGGTGAGGGAGGAGAACCGGTCTTACCGGGATTATGCGGTTCTGTACAGAACCAATGCCCAGTCCCGCCTGTTCGAGGAGAAGATGATAGCCGCCGATATTCCTTATAAGCTGGTGGGCGGTGTGAATTTCTATGCCCGCAGAGAAATCAAGGATATGCTGGCTTACCTGAAAACCGTGGATAACGGCCTGGATGACCTGGCTGTGCAGCGCATTGTCAATGTTCCCAAAAGAGGGGTGGGAGCCACATCTCTGGCCAGGGTTCAGAATTACGCTCTGGAAAATGGCATCAGTTTTTATGAAGCCCTGCAGGATGCGGACAGGATTCCGGGGCTGGGGCGATCCCTGAACGGTATACGGAAGTTTACCACGCTGATCGGCAGACTCCGCGCAGCCGGGAGGGAGTACCTGAATGTCCGTGAGATTCTGGAAATGATCATCAGCGAGACCGGATACGTGGCGGAGCTGGAGGAGGAGGGAACCGACGAGGACAAGGCGAGGATTGAGAATATCAACGAGCTGGTCTCCAAGACGGCGGACTATATGGAGCAGGCGGAGAACCCGTCGCTCTCTGAATTCCTGCAGCAGGTTTCTCTGGTTGCGGATATTGACTCCGTGGATCCGGACGGCGATTACGTCCTTCTGATGACGCTCCACAGCGCGAAGGGGCTGGAGTTTGATTATGTCTATATGACGGGAATGGAGGAAAATACTTTCCCCAGCTACATGGCGGTCAGCGGGGAGGATCCGGAAGAGCTGGAGGAGGAACGCCGTCTCTGTTATGTAGGCATTACCAGAGCCAGAAAGGAGCTGACCATGACCGCGGCGCAGATGCGCATGGTTCGGGGAGAACCACAGTTTCTGCGGGCGTCGCGCTTTGTCAGGGAGATTCCCAGGGATTTGATCGAGCTGGAAGGCGAGACGACAGACACCAGGAATTTTATGAAACCGCCGGAAGTCTCCATGGATCGGATCATGAAGTTCGGCACCGTAGGGGCAGAGAGAGGTTACGGAAGCTTCGGGAGCAGACCCGTCCGTTCCCCGCGCGGCCAGGCTGGAAATCATTACTCCTTGAACCAGTTCCGTGTGCAGAAGGCGGATCATCTGGATTACCAGGAGGGCGACCGGGTCAGGCATGTCAAATTCGGCGACGGAACCGTGCAGAATATAAAGGACGGAGGCAAGGATTACGAGGTGACTGTGGATTTTGATACCTGCGGGGTAAAAAGGATGTTTGCTTCCTTTGCAAAGCTGAAGAAAATCTGAAATGTATATTAAATGTCGCTCCGGGCTCTTTACGAATCGGTACTGCCGGATTACACTGTTTTCTGGTGTGAAAGGGACCGGAGCTATGTTATTTCCCGCATTATTGACAATATTGATTCTGGCAGGGCTTGCAGGACTTTATTTCTGGGCGATTCATCCGAATGCTTCCAGGCGGAGGCAATGCCAGGAGTACGCGGCCTGGAGGTTTGCTCACAGAGGACTCTGGAACCGGAAGGAAGGAATTCCGGAGAATTCTTTTCCTGCGTACCGGGAGGCTGTCCGGAATCACTACGCGATTGAACTGGATGTGCATCTGACCAGAGACGGGAAGCTTGCGGTGTTCCATGATGATACGCTTTCGCGTATGTGCGGTGTTCCGGGTTCGGTAGAGAGCTATAGCTGGGAGGAACTGCAGAAAATGCGTCTGGACGGGACAGACCAGAAGATTCCTCTTTTGGAGGATGTCCTGAAGCTGGTGAATGGCAGCGTTCCTCTGTTAATTGAATTAAAGGTTCCCAACCGTTCCCTGGCTCTCTGCCCGGTGGCGGCCAGGGCGCTGGACAGGTACAGCGGTCCCTATATCATAGAATCTTTTCAGCCGTTTGCCCTCCGGTGGTTTCGGAAGAACCGGCCGGATGTTCTGATCGGACAGCTGGCCAGCCGCTATGGAAAGGCGTTAAAGATAAATTCGCTGTTTAAGTTGCTTTCATCGAGTCTGATCGTTCATGTGGTCAGCAGGCCGGATTTTGTGGCATACAATTTCCGCACGGCGGACGGACTTGGGATTGATCTGAATCAGCATTTATTCCGGATTCCAGTATTTGCCTGGACGGTCAGGAACAAAGAAGAATACGAGATTTGCAGGGAAAAACAGTTCAGCACAGTGATTTTTGAGGGCTTTCATCCGGAAATAAAGGAAATCCCCGCCCTGCCGGAGTAGATTCCCGACAGGATAGAGGAAAACTGTATTTCTGTAAAAGAAGGAGAATTCATGCAGACTATAGTAGAAATGTTTAGAAAGAAGAAACAAATCTGGATTGTGCCTCTCTACGGAATTTTCTATATGCTGACGTTCCGTGTGCTGGAGAATGCCATCCGGATTCCGGGGACTTACCATCTTATCAGCTGTCCGCTGGATCAGTACATTCCCTTCTGCGAGTATTTTGTCATCTTCTACTACAGCTGGTTTGCCTACGTGGCGCTTGCGGAGATTTATTTCTGTCTGGTGGACAGGGATGTCTCGGAGTTCAATAAATTTATTTTCTATCTTGGAACGGGCATGACGATTTTCCTGATCTTTTCCGCTGTCTATCCCAATGGGCTGAATATCCGGCCCCGGATCTTTGACCATGACAACATTTTCATACAGATGTGCAGGACCATGTATCGTACAGACACACCGACAAATGTGTTCCCAAGTATTCATGTTTTCAATTCGCTGGCTGTTTTCCTGGCTGCCTGTGATTCAAAACGGCTGAAGAAGCGCAAGAGGATTCTGGCTTTTACCGGGATCTGGGCGGTACTGATCATTCTGTCCACGGCATTTATCAAGCAGCATTCCTGCTATGATATTGCGGCCGGAATTGTGATGGGAATTGTGCTATATCGCCTGTATTACGTGTTGATTCCCGACAGAATCCGGGCAAGAGAGGCTGCTTCTGTCCGGATGGAAATCTGAAGTAACTGCCGGGAAAGAACAGAAATCCCAGATATAAAAACAGTGTTCCGGATGCGGAATCAGGAAAACCCCGGTTTTGCCGGGGCTTTTGCATGCCCTTTTCGCGAGAAAACTTTCTGCCAAAACTAATTTCTGCATGTAGGTTTGCGTACTTTGAAAACGTCTGCAGGTCACAGGGCAGATGGCATTAAGTCTGCACGGGCAAATACAAAAGCGGGCAAAACCTGCAAATGGGTCTGCAAATGGCTGGAACGAATGATTCACAAGGAAGGGATTCTATGTTATCTTAGTGAAAGAGGCCCGGCTTTTTGCGGACCCCAGTGATTTTAGCCACCTGCATTTCCTGATTCTGCCTTTTGTTCGGCGGAAAAATCGGGGACAGACAAGGAGAAGAAAATGAGCAAAGTCAGACGAGTTTATGTGGAGAAAAAACCGGAATTTGCTGTGGCTGCCAAAGAGCTTAGCCATGAGATCCGGCATTACATGGGCATTCCCGATATCAGCGGGGTTCGTATACTGATTCGTTACGATGTAGAAGGAATCAGCGACGAGGTTTTTGAAAGAGCCTGCCATGTCGTGTTTGCCGAGCCTCCCGTGGACGTTCTGTATCACGAGGAGTTTCCGATGGATGATTGTTCTCATGTCTTTTCCGTGGAGTATCTGCCGGGACAGTTCGATCAGAGGGCAGATTCTGCGGTTCAGTGCATTTCCTTTCTGAAGGAGGACGAGAAGCCGCTGATCCGTACGGCCACAACCTATGTCATTGAAGGAGAGGTTACGGAGGAGCAGATGGCGACGATCCGTTCCCACTGCATTAATCCGGTGGATTCCCGCGAGGCCGGACCGGAGAAGCCGGAAACGCTGGCCATGGATTTTCCGGAACCGGAGGATGTGAAAATTTTTGACGGTTTCCAGGGGATGGAAGAGGAACAGCTGAAAAAGCTGTACGATTCTCTGAATCTTGCCATGACCTTCCGGGATTTTCAGTTTATCCAGAATTATTTCAGGGACGAGGAAAAACGGGATCCTACCGTGACAGAGATCCGGGTTCTGGATACTTATTGGTCCGATCACTGCCGCCACACGACCTTTGCCACAGAGCTGAAGAATATCGAGCTGGGAGAAGGGGATCTGAAGGATCCGATTCAGAAATCACTGGAAAGATATATCAATGATCACCGGGTTCTTTACAAAGGGAGAGAGGACAAGTATCTCTGCCTGATGGATCTGGCATGTCTGGCAGCAAAAAAGCTGAAGGCCGACGGGAAACTGACCGATCAGGAGGAATCGGACGAAATCAATGCCTGCAGCATTGTCGTCCCTGTCGATGTGGACGGCAGCTGCGAGGAGTGGCTGATCAATTTTAAAAATGAGACGCATAATCATCCGACCGAGATTGAGCCTTTCGGAGGGGCGGCCACCTGCCTGGGAGGCGCTATCCGGGATCCGCTTTCCGGACGAACCTATGTTTACCAGGCAATGCGGGTGACCGGAGCGGCAGATCCGACGGCTCCTGCCTCTCAGACGCTGGAAGGCAAGCTCCCCCAGAAAACACTGACCAGAGGAGCAGCAAAAGGCTACAGCTCTTATGGAAACCAGGTGGGCCTGGCTACCGGATATGTAAAAGAAATTTATCATCCGCAGTATGTGGCAAAACGTATGGAGATCGGCGCAGTTATGGGCGCCGCGCCCAGAAAAGCAGTGATCCGGGAAAATTCGGATCCGGGAGATGTAATCATTCTTCTTGGGGGACGGACCGGACGTGACGGAATCGGGGGAGCCACCGGTTCCTCCAAGGCGCACAAGACATCTTCTCTTGAGACCTGTGGGGCAGAGGGACAGAAGGGAAATGCGCCTACCGAGCGTAAGATCCAGCGGATGTTCCGCCGTCCGGAGGTCAGCTCCATTATAAAAAAGTGTAATGATTTCGGCGCCGGCGGCGTTTCTGTCGCAATCGGCGAGCTGGCTCCCGGTCTGCAGGTGGATCTGGACAAGGTTCCGAAGAAATATGAAGGTCTGGACGGAACAGAGCTTGCCATTTCCGAGTCGCAGGAGAGAATGGCTGTAGTGGTGGATCCGAAGGACGCAGACCAGTTCCTGGCCTATGCGCATGAGGAAAATCTGGAGGCAGTAAAAGTCGCGGTTGTCACAGAGGAGCCCAGGCTGGTTCTGAACTGGAGGGGTAAGGCTGTTGTCAACCTGTCCCGCGCTTTCCTGGATACCAACGGGGCGCATCAGGAGACGGGAGTTTTTGTGGATATCCCGAATAAGAAAGACAGTGCTCTGAAGCGCTGCCCGGACGTTCCTGATGTAAAGAAGGCATGGCTGGACGCCCTGTCGGATCTGAACTGCTGTTCCCAGAAGGGGCTGGTGGAGATGTTTGATTCTTCCATCGGCGCCGCCAGTACGCTGATGCCCTACGGCGGAAAGTATCAGCTGACGGAGACCCAGTCCATGGTGGCAAAGGTTCCTGTTCCGGACGGAAAAACCAATACGGTTACCATGATGTCTTATGGCTTCGACCCGTACCTTTCCAGCTGGAGTCCGTATCACGGAGCCGTTTACGCGGTGACGGAATCTATGGCGAAAATTGTTGCCGGAGGCGGCGATTTCCGGAAGCTGCATTTTACCTTCCAGGAATATTTCCGCAGGATGGATGAGCGCCCCGAAAGATGGAGCCAGCCGCTTGCGGCACTTCTCGGCGCCTATGAAGCACAGATCGAGTATGGACTTGCTTCGATCGGAGGAAAGGACAGCATGTCCGGTACCTTTAATGAGATTGATGTTCCTCCGACTCTGGTATCCTTTGCGGTGGATGTTGCCAGGATTCAGGACATAATCACGCCGGAGATGAAGAATCCGGGAGACAAGCTGGTATGGATCCGCATTCCGCGCGACGGGAATGAGCTGCCGGATTACGGCGGAGTTATGGATTTATATGACAGGGTGCATCAGGATATGCAGGCAGGCCGCGTGAAGGCGGCGTATGCCCTGGACCGCTTCGGCATTGCGCCGGCACTCAGCAAGATGGCATTCGGCAACCGTCTCGGATTTAAGATTGAGCACAGTGTGGACGCGAGAGATCTGTTCAGTCCCGCGTTCGGAGATCTTGTGATGGAGGTTCCGGCGGATCAGGTCGGAAATCTGGCCTGCACCTACACGCTGATCGGGGAAGTTTTGTCCGAGCCGGAATTTCAGTATGGTCCGGCAGTGCTGAAAGAGCAGGAGGCGCTGGAAGCCTGGAACGGTAAGCTGTCCAGTGTGTTCCGTACGGTTTCGGGCGCAGCCCAGGTGGATCTGGACGTACCGGATAAGGGCGTTTACCATGCGGCGGATGTTGCCGTATGCACGCACAAACTGGGACAGCCATCTGTCTTTATTCCGGTATTCCCCGGCACAAACTGTGAATACGACAGCGCCCGTGCCTTTGAGCGGGCCGGAGCTAAGACAATCACGCTTGTGTTCCGGAATCTGACCGCGCAGGATATTACGGATTCGGTGGAGATGTTCCGAGATGCCATCCGGCAGTCACAGATTATTATGTTCCCTGGCGGCTTCTCTGCCGGCGATGAGCCGGACGGTTCCGCGAAGTTTTTTGCGACCGCTTTCCAGAACCAGGTGATTAAGGACGAGGTGATGGAGCTTCTGAACGGGAGAGACGGCCTTGTGCTTGGCATCTGCAACGGCTTCCAGGCCCTGATCAAGCTCGGACTGGTGCCCTATGGGGAGATTACCGGTCAGAAGGAGGATTCCCCGACACTGACATTTAATACCATCGGCAGACATATTTCCAAGATGGCGTATATCAAGGTGGTTTCTGACAAGGCGCCGTGGCTGCAGGAGGCCAGACTGGGCGGAGTTTACACCAATCCCGCATCCCACGGAGAAGGACGGTTTGTGTGCAGCCGGGAGTGGCTGGAGAAGCTGCAGAACAACGGACAGATTGCCACCAGGTACTGCGACGCGGACGGAAACTTTACCGGAGATGAATACTGGAATATCAACGGTTCCTACTTCAATATTGAGGGAATCACAAGTCCGGACGGCCGGGTACTGGGGAAAATGACCCATTCCGAACGCCGCGGCGACGGAGTGGCCATCAATATTTACGGGGAGCAGGATCTCAGAATATTCGAGTCCGGCGTCCGTTACTTTACTGTATAAGTCCAGTTTCGGAGCGAAATCTTACGGGCCGCTTGCGGGCCTGGAAGCTTTCGCTCCGGAAACGACAACAAGTATGAGCATGAAGTGCCGCGGCAGCGGCACGAGAATGCGAATACTTGTTAGCGGTGCGAGAGCTGCCGAAGGCAGCGAAGCAGCGCGATGGACTGATACAGGGAATAATCAAACGAAGTTATAAGGAGGTCAGGAGGTTTTTCATGGAAGGCTCTGTGGCAGGGCGAATAGTACTGCAGCTTGTCCTAATTGCCATTAACGCGGTTTTCGCATGCGCAGAAATTGCAGTGGTTTCTACTAATAGTGTGGAGCTGGAAAAAAGGGAAGAAGAAGGGGATGGCCGCGCCAGGGTGCTGCGTAAGCTGACCAGGGTGCCTGCGCGGTTTCTTGCGACTATTCAGGTTGCCATCACGCTTTCCGGTTTTCTGGGAAGTGCGTTTGCGGCGGACGGATTTGCCCCGCTGATGGTTTCTGCGTTTGCCTCCATTCACATTAACATCTCACCGTCTGTGGCGATTATCCTGGTTACCATACTGATTTCCTACCTGACGCTGATTTTCGGTGAACTTGTTCCTAAACGGCTGGCCATGAAAAATCCGGAGAAAGTTTCTCTTGGGATGGCAAAGATGCTTTACGGAGTTTCCATTATTTTTTATCCGCTGGTGGCACTGTGCACGGTATCGACGAATGGAATTCTGCGTCTTCTGGGAGTAGATCCCAATGAAGATGAAAATCAGGTAACGGAAGAGCAGATCCGTATGCTGGTGGATGCGGGAAATGAGAAGGGAACCATTGACACCGATGAGAGAGAAATGATTCAGAACGTCTTTGAGTTTGACGATATCTCTGCGGATGAAATCTGTACGCACAGGAAGGACGTGACCATCCTGTATACGGATGACTCGATGGAGGAATGGAAGGAACTGATTCACAAGAGCAGGCACACGCATTTTCCGGTGTGCCGCGATACGGCGGACCATGTGATCGGCGTGCTGGATGCGAAGGATTTCTTTCGGCTGTACGGAACCTGTTCCAAGGATGAAATGCTGGCAAGAGCCGTAGATCCTGCTTATTTTGTGCCTGGTACGGTCCGGGCGGATGTCCTGTTTCAGCACATGAAGAAATCCGGCCATTATTTTGCGGTGGTTCTGGATGAATACGGCGGCATGGACGGTATTATCTCCCTGAAAGACCTGATGGAACAGCTGGTCGGCGATCTGGTGGAGGACGACGAGGTAGCACGTCCGGAGGAAATTGTGAAAATATCGGATACCATGTGGCGCATCCAGGGAAGTGCCTCTCTGGATGATGTCGCGGATGAGCTGGACGTAGATCTGCCGGTAGACGAGTATGATACGTTCAGCGGCTACATTTTCGGTGTGCTCGGCTCGGTTCCCGCTGACGGAAGCCGCTTTGAGCTGGATTCCGATGGTCTTCACATCCGTGTTTTCAAGGTAAAGGATCATATGGTGGAGGGAGCCATAGTCACAAAGGTTGTAAAAAAGGCAGAGGATGAGCAGATTCTTGCAAAATAATTCTCTGTATACTATACTTTATCCGTTCTGCCCGATCTCTGAAGGATGTTCGGGCAGTCATTGGTGTTACCAAAATATACTGAAAAAGAGGGAAGCGTAAGATGGCTTTATTGCAGGATTGGCAGGCGATCGCCTACAACAAAGACGAGGATAAAAACAAACTTCAGAAGTTCTGGCAGGATTATTTCCTTCTGGAGAAGGAGATCTATGAAAAACTTCTGGAAAATCCGGATGACGCAGTTACCGGTACGGTCAGGGAACTTGCGGACAGATACGGTGTTGATGTGATGTCCATGACAGGCTTTCTGGACGGCATCAACGACAGCCTGAAGGTGAAGAACCCGATTGAAACCATGGATGAGGAGACAGAGGTAAACCTTAACTTCGACAAGGAGCTTCTTTACAGAAACATGGTGGATGCCCGTGCGGACTGGCTGTACAATCTTCCGGCATGGGATAACATTTTTACGCCGGAGCGCAAAAAGGAACTGTATCAGGAGGCAAAAAAGGCCGGAACTATTGTGAAGCCGAAGAAAATCGGCAGAAATGATCCCTGCCCCTGCGGCAGCGGAAAGAAATATAAATACTGCTGCGGACGGAATAAATAAGATACATGATGAAAATGAATTTTACGTCCCAGGCGCGGGCTGCCATTTCGCTGGCAAAGAAGACGGCTGTGGACAGAAACCATTCGTATATCGGGACAGAACATCTTCTGGTAGGACTGCTGCGCGAAAAAAACGGGACAGCAGGCATCGTTCTGCGCGAATTCGGGGTGGAGGAAACAAAACTTCTGGGGCTGATTGACCGGCTGATTGCGCCGGAAAGCCCGGCGGATACGATGCTGAAGCCGGAGCTTACGGTTCATGCGCGTCAGGTTTTAGATGGCGCGGTGGCGGAAGCAGACAGAGACGGGCTCCGTCAGGCAGGCACGGAACATATTCTGATTTCTATTCTTAAAATCAACAGCTGTGTGGGCGCAAGGCTTCTGTATACCATGGGCGTCCAGCTCCCGCGGCTGTATGACGCCCTGCTGCGGGCAGAGGGCATACCGGAGAATTCCAGAAAAGAGCGGGCGGCAGAGCTTTCCGGATCCAGAAATGCTTCGGTTACGGAAACTCCTTTTCTGGATCAGTTCAGCAGAGACCTGACGGAGATGGCCAGAGCGCATCGGCTGGATCCTGTTGTCGGACGGGATCGGGAGATTGAGCGGATTATAGAGATCCTGAGCCGGAGAAAAAAGAACAATCCCTGTCTGGTCGGGGAACCCGGAGTGGGGAAAACAGCGATTGTAGAAGGTCTGGCGCAGCGCATTGTTTCCGGGCAGGTGCCGGAAAGCGTCAGCGGAAAGCGCCTTATCATGCTGGATCTTACCGGTATGGTTGCCGGTACAAAATACCGCGGAGAATTTGAGGAGCGTATCCGCCGGATCATCCAGGAGGTGACGGAAAGCCGGAGCGTTCTGCTGTTTATCGATGAGATCCATACGATCATCGGCGCGGGTGGGGCAGAAGGCGCCCTGGATGCGTCTAATATTCTGAAGCCTTCCCTGGCAAGAGGAGAGCTTCAGCTGATCGGCGCGACCACATTGGAGGAATACCGCAAGCATATCGAAAAAGACGCGGCTCTGGAGAGAAGAATTCAGCCGGTTACGGTAGAGGAACCCGGAGAAGCGGAAAGCCTGGAGATTCTGAAAGGGTTGCGCCCATATTACGAGAAGCATCACAAGGTGACGATCACGGACGGTGCTCTGGAAGCCGCTGTCCGGATGAGCGCGCGCTATATCAACGACCGCTTTTTGCCGGACAAGGCAGTGGACTTAATTGACGAGGCGTCATCCAGAGTCTGTCTGAAGCGGTTTTCCGGAAAGAAAGAGCCGGAGCAGGCGGAAAGAGAGATGAAGAGTCTGATTGCAGGAAGAGAGGATGCCCTTAGGAGGGGGGATCTGGAAGAGGCAAGAAGGCTGAATCAGGAACAGCACGATCTTCAGGAGAAACTGGCGAAGGAAGAAACGCGCAGAAATTCTGCGAGAAAACGGGCGGATCAGACGGTCACAGAGGAGGACATTGCCGGGACGGTTTCTTCCTGGACCAAAATTCCGCTCACCAGACTTCGTCAGTCAGAGTCCCGCCGGCTGGCAAACCTGGAGAAGGTTCTGCATAAAAGAGTTGTCGGGCAGGATGAGGCGGTCTGCGCGGTGGCACAGGCTGTCCGCAGGGGGAGAGCCGGCCTGAAGGATTCGAATCGCCCGATCGGTTCGTTTCTGTTTCTGGGGCCCACAGGCGTGGGAAAAACAGAGCTCTCAAAAGCGCTGGCGGAGGCTGTGTTTGGAACGGAAGACGCCATGATCCGTGTGGATATGTCGGAATATATGGAGAAACACAGCGTTTCCAAGATGATCGGATCTCCGCCCGGCTATGTTGGCTATGAGGAGGGCGGGCAGCTCTCGGAGAAAATCCGCAGACATCCTTACAGCGTGGTGCTTTTTGATGAAATCGAAAAGGCACATCCGGATGTTTTTAACATTCTTCTGCAGGTGCTGGATGACGGCCATATTACCGACGCCCAGGGCAGAAAGGTAAGCTTCCGGGAGTGTATTATTATTATGACCAGCAATACGGGAGCAGAGCAGATCGTCCAGCCGAAAAAGCTCGGATTTCTGTCCGTTGATGATGAAAAGCAGGACTATCAGCGGATGAAGGGGATGGTGATGGACGAGCTCAGCCGTAATTTCCGGCCGGAGTTCCTGAACAGAATAGACGAGACGATCGTTTTCCATGCCCTGACGAAGGAAGATATGAAGAG
>CACVSR010000036.1 GCA_902756775.1 uncultured Lachnospiraceae bacterium
ATCTCTTTCTGATCCATATCACGGTAATAGTACAGCGCCGGCTGATGCCCTGCATTCAAAAAACTCTTCACTATCTCAGTAACCACATAGGTTTCAAAAAAGGCACCACTCATCGCTCCGTTTGCCAGCGTCAGAGCATCCGGCCATCTGGTGAGCCACGCGGCCAAGCCCGTATCCATAAAATACATTTTGGGAGTTTTTATGAGACGCTTAGTAATATTATTGAAATATGGTCTCAGGATATAGATAATTCCGGAACTTTCCAATAATGAGACCCACTCTTTTGCGGTAGGTGCCGATATTCCAATCTCTGAAGAAATTTTTGAGTAGATAAGTTCCTGCGAAGTATGGGCTGCCATATAGATCAGAAAATCAGTGAACTCATGAATCTTTCCGATATGCGCATAATCGCGGATATCCTTTTCGATATACGTATTGACATAATCCGAATAATATCGGGCATTATCGATATCAGAGGCTATAACTTTCGGCATCCCACCTTTATAAATTTTTTCAAAAACGCCATTTAAGGTAACAGGCGGTATGCCCTTTAACCTGTTTTTTAATGAATCCACTTGAGGAGAAAATTCCCATGGTTCTCTTCCATCAATTTCCGCTGAAGAAAGTCCCGACAGATCAAAAATGGCCACACGCCCGGCTAATGACTCGGATACTCCTTTCATCATAGAAAATTTCTGTGAACCCGTAAGCCAGAACAAACCACTATTATCTTTTCCTTCAAGAGAAAGCCTGTCTGTTATTTTCTTTATCTCAAGCAAAAGATCCGGGACACGTTGAAATTCATCAATAAGAACGGGAGGCATATATGTCTCAAAGAAAAGTCCCGGATCAGTTTCTGCCAGCCTCCTCGCATTAACATCGTCAAGTGTGACATATGTCCTCGTACTTTCCTTGATATGATAAAGCATAGTCGATTTGCCGACTTGCCGCTGGCCACATACCATAACTACCGGATATTGCATGGAATATCTGGTAACAATATCCTCAAGATGTCTTTTAATATACATATGGCCACCTCATTTTCGTAAATTCTAAAGTCTCACTTTATTTTAAACGAAAATCAGATGTGATTCAAGGCACAGCGCATTATATTACCAGACGGGCGCTAAATACAGTTATGATTCCTTGACGATCTTCCCTGTCATTCGCTCTATCGTCATTGCCAGAAGGTTTACCCGGTTTCCGTCTCTTGCTATTTCTTTTTCGATATCTTCCTTCGTCGGGTAGAATTTTCCGGCAAGCTTTCTGCACTGATCCAATACTTTCTGACGGTCTGTCACGGTTTCGATCCGGCCAAGGCAGACCACACTGGATATGTTCAGAGCCCATTCTCCTTCTTTTACAAAGCCCTCATCCATCACCGTAAAGCAGGCTTTATTGTTCTGCTTCAGGAGGTCTGCTTTCAGTCCCTCTTTTGCGCCATGGAAATAGAGCTTCCCATCTTCCGGGTCAAAATACTGATTTAACGGAATGGCATAGGGGAAACCGTTTTCCCCGTGGAGCGCCAGCACCCCTCTGGGCGCGGACTCAAGAATTTCTAAACATCTTTCTCTGGTTAATTCCTGCTTAAATCTTCTCATTTTGCGAAATTCACTCATGCTTTTCCTTCTCTTTCTGATCAGACCAGAAGTCTACCGGTTCATAATCCTGCAGCTGCGCAAGAAACCCGTGCGCAGCAAGTTCCTTCTGAATAATATCCAGCGTTTCCGCACTATCCGCAGTAACCGTATGATAGTGATATCCCGCAGTGATGTTGGAAAGAGGCGAGCTCTTGCCTCCGGAAATTTCTGTCTGATAGCGTTTGACGTCAAGACGGGAACGGATATGCATCGGCGCGCGGATGATTCCGTATACCCTGTGATAGACAAAGACATCTTCGATCCTGCCGCCGCAGTCCACAATGAGATTCATCTCTTCACACGCCTGCTCCGGTGTATGCCTGACCTTAAACACGCGGCTGACCGCTTCCTGTCCGGCTTGTGACAGCACATATCCGCGGGCAGCCGAAAGGATCGGACTTCCCTCGGCTCTCAGAAGGGCAATGTCCTGCACAATCACCTGCCTGCTGACAGAAAACTGTCTGGCAAGCGCCCCGCCCGAAATCTGCCGGTCACTTTTTTTCAGCATATTCAGAATGGCCTCACGGCGTTCCTTTCCTGTCAAAAACTCTTCACCTGCCTTACAGACAAACCGGATCCCATGCACAGCCTGTTCAGAGCGCATGGAGATGCTTCATTGAAATATCCAGAATCGGCGCCGAATGTGTCAGTGCGCCGCTTGAAATATAGTTTACACCAAGATCCGTCAGAGCCGCAATCTTTTCACATGTCACATTTCCGGAAACTTCCACCCTGGCTCTTCCGCCGATGATCTTTATTGCTTCCACCATGGTGGAGTGATCCATATTATCAAGCATGATAATGTCCGCCCCGGCATCTGCCGCTTCGCGAACCTGGTCCAGCGTCTCTGTCTCGATTTCTATTTTCCTCACAAACGGGGCATAGTCACGTGCCATCTGCACCGCCTGTCTGACGCCTCCTGCGGCGCCAATATGATTATCCTTCAGCAGTACTCCGTCTGACAGATTAAACCGGTGATTGTGTCCGCCTCCGACACGAACCGCATACTTCTCAAAAATACGATTGTTCGGAGTAGTTTTCCGTGTGTCAAGGAGCCAGATGCCTGTCCCCTCCAGCAGCTTAGCCGCCCGATGCGTGCAGGTAGCAATTCCGCTCATGCGCTGGAGATAATTTAACGCCGTGCGCTCACCGGAGAGAAGGACGCGGATATCGCCGCGCACCACTGCCATCCGATCGCCGGCCTGCACTTGTTCTCCGTCCTTTACCTCAAAACGCACCTCTGTTTCCGGATCGAGCAGGGTAAAAACCCTCTCAAAGATCTGAAGCCCGCAAATAATCCCTGCCTCCTTTGCAACCAGCTCCACTTCTCCCGCTTTTGCCTCCGGCATCACGCAGTTGGTGCTGACGTCCTCTTCTGTAATATCCTCGCGCAGGGCACTTTCAATTAACGGATCTACCTGCAGTTTCATGGTAACCGGATCAAACATAAGTTCTCCTTTCTCTGTCAGACAGCCTGAGCAGCTCCTTCTTCTGTAAATTTACTACGATAGGCAATCCTGGTCGAAGATGGCCCTCCCTCGGCCTCAATCTTATTCCGGATCATCGCCGCATAATCTTTTTCCAGCGCATCGGCATCCCTGTACCCGGAAAGATCAGGCAGCGGCATCGGAAGTTCCTCCGCCTGATAGTTTTCAAGCATATCCACGGCCGCGCGTTTTGCGAACACCAGCGCCTCCAGGAGAGAATTGGACGCCAGCCGG
Organism: uncultured Lachnospiraceae bacterium; assembly: GCA_902756775.1. Classification (GTDB taxonomy): domain Bacteria; phylum Bacillota; class Clostridia; order Lachnospirales; family Lachnospiraceae; genus Bilifractor. Next base: position 3,362 of record CACVSR010000036.1, read on the forward strand.
TTTCTGCCGTGCACGCCGTTACAGGCACACTCTCCGATCGCGTAGAGCCGGGGCATAGAGGTTCTGGACTCATGATTCACCTTTACGCCGCCCATAAAATAATGCTGTGCCGGTACAACCGGTATGCATTCTTTTGTCACATCATATCCGTTTTCGGCACAATGCCTGATAATATTCGGAAAATGACGGATAAGTTCCTCATGGGGAATGGTCCGCAGATCTTCCCAGACAAATTTTGTGCCGTCTTTTTTCATCTGTTTCAGGATTTCAATGGTAAGCAGGTCACGCGGAAGAAGCTCATTTGTGAACCGCTTCCTGTCTTTTCCATACAGCTTTGCCCCCTCCCCGCGGACAGACTCCGAAATCAGAAAACTGCGATCCTCTTCCTGTCCGGAATAGAACGTGGTCGGATGCACCTGTATGTAATTGACATGCTCTGTCTCCACTCCATGTTTCAGGGCAACTGCAACGGCGTCCCCGGTCAGCTGCCGGAAATTCGTCGAATGCCGGAAGAGGCCGCCGATGCCGCCGGTGGCAAGCACCGTGTAATCTGCCTGAACCGTCCCAAGGCTCCCGTCCCGAAAGCGAAGAACAGCACCTCTGCAGATCTTTTCCTCACCGGAAGGGCTTCTTAAGATGTTTTCCCGGAAAACCGGATGCCTGTCTTGCTGTGCCTCTGTCTTTTCCGGAGCTGATCCCGTTACAATGTCCAGCATGGAAGTATATTCCATCAGGGTCACATTCGGAAGCCGTTTCACTGCTTCAAGAAGATGGCTGGTAATCTCCTTTCCTGTGATATCCTCGTGGAATAAGATTCGCTTGCTGCTGTGCGCGCCTTCCCTCGTAAATGCCAGCGCTCCATTTTCGTCTTTCGCAAAGCGCACCCCGCAGGCGATCAGGTCACGAATCACATCCTGCGAGGAACGGATCATAATATCCACGGAAACCGGATCGTTTTCATTGTGACCGGCCCGCATAGTATCCTCATAATACGACTGGTAGTCGGACTCATCGCGCAGCATGCAGATGCCCCCCTGCGCAAGAAATGAATCACTGCTTTCAAAATCCGCCTTGGTAATCAGAAGGACTTTTTTATCCTTCGGGATCTGGAGGGCAAAATACAAGGCAGCACAGCCGCTGCCGACGATCAGTATATCCGTTTTTATCATCTTCCGCTTCCTTTCACGGCCATCGCCGCACGCACAAATGAACAACTGCACCAGAAACCGCCATACCTTTGCATGCGGATGCTGCCAATGGCATTAGTCCCACGGCAGGACACAGCAAACTTAAAAATTCCCTGCAGATCATAATAAGTTGTCCCCACACAAAAGGCTTGCTTAAACGAAACAACGAATAAGTCTGATGAGGAGTATAACACGGGTTTCTCATACTGACAAGACAATATATATACATATGTCTTGACAGTTATGAAATTCGTGCTATACTTTGCCGAAAAGAGCAGAAAAGAAAGGGAGTTTGCGATGAACACCAGAGAAATGCAGGATGAAATTATGCGTCTGAAGCAGGAGAAGAACATCTGTATTCTTGCCCACGCCTATCAGAGCCACGATATCTGGGAAGTGGCGGATTATGTCGGAGATTCCTACGGACTGAGTGTCAAGGCTGCCGGATCATCTGCGGACACTCTTCTGATGTGCGGCGTCCGCTTTATGGCGGAAACCTGTAAAATTCTCTCCCCTGAAAAGAAAGTGCTGTTGGCAAATCCCATGGCGGGCTGCCCGATGGCCATGCAGATGGACCGGGAAAAGGCTCTGGAACTGAAGAAAACGTATCCGGGTCTTCCGCTTGTGGCCTATATCAATACCACTGCCAGCTTAAAGACTGTTTGTGACGTCGTGGTAACATCTTCCTCCGCGGTAAACATTATCCGCCGCATGCCCGAAAAAGAAATTCTTTTCATCCCGGACTGCAACCTGGGCGGCTGGATCAGCGGCCAGCTTCCGGAAAAAACGTTGCATCTGGTCAGGGGAGGTTGTCCGACGCACATGCGGATGACTGCCCGCGATGTGCAGGCAGCCAAGGCCATCCATCCCGAAGCCCTTGTTCTGGTTCACCCGGAATGCTTGAAGGAAGTCGTCAGCCTTGCGGATTATGTGGGCAGTACAACAGGCATTCTACAGTATGCCGAAGAATCTGACGCAAAAGAATTTATAATCGGAACAGAAAGCAGCATCGTTTCGCATCTTCAGTTTGCCTGTCCGGAGAAGCGGTTCTACCTGCTTTCCAGGGAATGTGTCTGCCACAATATGAAAATGACGACACTTCCCGATGTTCTGATGGCTGTCCGCGGCGTCGGAGGTGAAGAAATCTGTCTCTCCGACCAGACGATCCGCGACGCCCGCCGCTGTATCGACCGGATGATCGAGCTGGGCGGCTGAACCCGGGGCAAACAGAACGGCGCTGGCAGACAAGCCGGCACCCCATGTATCAATCCCATGCGTGATTCTCTGCTTCTGAATGTCCATTCATCTATTAAATGAAAATCCGGCGCAAAAAGTTTCATGAAAAAACGGCCAACTCAAAACAGTTGACCGCAAGTAACATTTTTCTCAATATTCAGATTGTCCGGTTTGATCCTTTTGCCTTCCGAATTCTGTATCCTGCAGATCTTTCGGATTCCTGAAAAATTTCCTGCACCTTCCTGTTACTCATCCCTGGCCCAGTCGAAGGAGTACCGGACCGCCTTTTTCCAGCCGCGAATCCGGCTGTTTCTGTTATCCTCTGTGATGCCGGGATTAAACATGGCATCTACACCGTTTTTGCTCTTCAGCTCCCCTGTGCTGTTCCAGAAGCCGGCTGCCAGTCCGGCAAGATAAGAGGCGCCCTTTGCTGTCGTCTCCACGCAGGTGGGACGGATGACACACAGGCCGCTGATATCCGACTGCGTCTGCATTAAAAAGTCGTTCCGGCTGGCTCCGCCGTCCACCATCAGCTTATTGAAGCCCCGGCCGGTCTCCAGCTTCATGGTTTCCAGTACATCATTGACCTCGTAGGCAATGGACTCCAGTGTCGCCCGGATAATGTGATACTTATTTACGCCGCGGGTGATACCTACAATGATTCCTCTAGCGTATTTGTTCCAGTACGGAGCCCCCAGACCGGTAAATGCCGGCACAACATAGCAGCCATTCGTATCCTTTACCTTTTTTGCCATGTACTCGGAATCCTCCGCCGAGTCAATCAGGCGGAGTTCATCCCGCAGCCACTGGATGGCCGCTCCGGCGACAAATACCGAACCTTCCAGCGCATAGGTGACTTTTCCGTCCAGTCCCCACGCGATGGTCGTCAGAAGCCCCTTGTCGGAATACACCGGCTTCTCCCCGGTATTCAACAGGAGAAATCCCCCTGTCCCGTAGGTATTCTTGACGTCTCCCGGATCGAAACAGATCTGCCCGAACAGTGCGCTCTGCTGATCGCCTGCCGCTCCCGCAATTGGAATCTCCCCTCCGAAGAAAGAGGGATCTGTCATTCCCAGAAAACCACTGGACGGAACCGGCTTCGGCAGCAGGCTGGCCGGAATATTCAGGATTTTAAGAAGCTCCTCGTCCCAGTCCAGGGTGTTGATATTAAACAGCATGGTACGCGAGGCATTGGAATAGTCTGTCACATGCACCCGGCCCTTTGTCAGTTTCCAGATCAGCCAGGTTTCTATGGTTCCGAAAGCCAGCTCTCCCCGCTCTGCCCGTTCCCGGACTCCCGGCACATTGTCCAGAATCCAGCGGATTTTTGTTCCGGAGAAATACGGATCAATCAGAAGTCCCGTTTTTTTATGAAAAACCTCTCCATACCCTTCTTCCAGAAGCTTGTCCGCAAAAGCGGATGTACGGCGGCACTGCCATACAATGGCGTGATACACAGGTTCTCCTGTCTTTCTATCCCAGATAACAGTGGTCTCTCTCTGATTGGTAATGCCGATGGCGGCAACCTCGTCCGCGGAGGCACCAATTTTACTAAACGCTTCCATGGCAACACCGATCTGGCTGGCCCAGATTTCATCTGCGTCGTGTTCTACCCAGCCCGGATTGGGATAATACTGTCTGAATTCCTTCTGCGCGGAGCTGACAATATTCCCGTCACGGTCAAAAAGAATACAGCGGTTGCTTGTTGTTCCCGCATCCAGCGCCATCACATATTTTTTTTCTGCCATATCCTTCCTGCTGCCTCCTTCGCCGACCTCCGGCTAAATTTTTTCAGCCGCTCACCATTCTGGCCCGGTATTCCCGGTTGATTTCCGCGATTTCCTTTTTTCCGTCAATATAGGCCTGATACATTCCCCATGGTTCACCACCGCCCAGACCACACGCGGAACAATTTTCACAGCCGCCTGCACCGCAGTCCAGCGAACGGCGGACAATCTCTTCCCGTTCTTCCCTTGTGGTATCCTGAATTGATATAGATTTCATGATTTCTTCATGTTCCTCAGAAAATGCAGGAAATAAGCGTCAGTATAGCCAGACCGCCCTGCATCAGAATAATTTTCGGATTGCTGGTAAAGCTCCCGTAAAGTGCCACACCCACAATGTAAACCATCAGACAGATAACCGCTGCCTTGCTGGCAAAAGCAAAAACAGCCAATAAAATCAAAATAGCAAGAAGTCCGTTGTAAACCCCCTGATTTTTGAACAGCGTGTTGACAGAACTCCGTTTCAGCTCTTCTATGTCCATTCCAAAAACCTTAGAAGTTCTCCCGGAAGCGGTTGCCACTGTCTCCAGGTAAAAAATAAAGAAAAATTCCGCCGCGACCAGCACAGCCAGTATCTTTGTTATCAGACTCATAAATGATCACCCGCCATCTTCTTCGCAAACGCTGCAGCTTCTTTCAGCTGTTTCTCATCCGCTTTATTTTTTACGTAAAAGGTCTCTTTCTCCACAGGAATCCCCTTTGCCTCCAGCGCCTTTCGAATCAGATCAATACTGTGCTTCGAGATCCATGAAGTAGAAAAGATCACAGCCTTTCCGACCTGTCCGGCAGAAAGCTTCTCCAGATATTCCTTCAGATGCCTGTCCAGCCCGTAGGCATAGAGCGCTCCGCCAACAAAAAGAACATCTGCCTTCTCCTTCAGCTCCGCCTCCGGCGCATCCACGGAAACCGCAGATATTCCCAGCGCTCCGGCAATGGCATCTGCCACCAGCTTTGTATTGCCGGATCTCGAATAAAACCTTACTGCTGCTTTCATTTTTCCATCCCTTCTCTGAGCATTCGCTCCAGATACGCATATACTTCAAATTTATTTAGAAGAATATTATAACCTTTTCCTTAGAATAATTCTATCTGTGCTTCCTTTCCGGCAATTCTTTCAACATCCTTTTCAACGTCATAGGAATGAAAGAAAAGCACAATAATATAAGCCTCTGCCTATATTATTGTGCTTTTCTCTGAGATCTCCGCACAAAATATGTGAACCATGAGATCATTTTAAGATTGTTTTCTCCGGATTTCAACTGCATTTTCAAAAATCACGCTCTGTCACGCTCTTATGCAAATGCAGCTGAACATCCCGGAAAATCTTATTCCTCTCCGGCCTTCCGGACAATCAGGTTATAGGTTCCGTCCTGGTTATCCAGGAGCTTCAGGATCTGGTGTCCTTCATCCTTGATACTCCTTGGGACGTTCTGAACCGGCTCTCCGTCGTTCATGCGGATGGACAGCACCTGCCCGTCCTCCAGCTCTTCCAGCGCCACCTTCGCCTTCACAAAGGTAACAGGGCAGACAACATCGGTGATGTCTACCGTATCATCCACTTTGATCTCCTCAGCCATGATATGCCTCCATTACTTTTTCCTTCAGCCCGTCCACACCAAGCCGGTCCAGCGTAAACTTAAAACGCTCTCCCGGAAGAGCATTTTCCCGGAAGTAGTTCAGCGCCGCATCACAGACACGGAACAGAGTTTCCCTGTCCTTAATGAAGGGAACCACCGGTATTCCCCTGCTTACGGTATTACCGAAAAGTCCGCCGAAATAGACATAATACCCTTCTGTGGTGTCATAAGCATCTGCCGGGCAGGCATAGGCACAGCGGCCGCACCGATTACACTTGTCGTAGTCAATCGTTATTTCGCCGTTTTTCATGGTAATGGCATTTGTCCGGCATGCTTTTTCACAAACTCCGCAGGAAATACACTTATCTTTCTCCCAGACTACCTCCAGACCGCCCTTAATTCCAAAATCATTTTCTTCCGCCTTCAGGCAGTTATTCTGGCATCCGGTTACGCCGAATTTAAATTTATGCGGCAATTCCTTCCCGAAATACCGGTCGTTCAGTTCCTGTGCGATGGTCGTCGTATCAATACAGGCGTTGGGACATACCGCACTGCCCTGGCAGGCCGTAACCGTGCGAACCCGCGGTCCGCAGACGCCTGGGGCAATTCCTCCCTTTGCCAGCGCCGCCTTTACCGCGTTAATATCCTTAATATTGATAAAGGGGATTTCAATCCCCTGCCTTGCGGTCAGATGGATGTATCCATGCCCGAATGTATTGGCGACATCGGTGACTGCCGCCAGCTGCTCTGCCGTAACCTGTCCGCCGACAATCCCCAGACGGAGGGAAAAATATCCCTTTTGTTTCTGCCGCATAAAACCGCCCTTTTTCAACGTGCCATAATCTATTTTATCCGCCATTATTCTGCTCCTTTTCGCTGCAATGTCTCATCCTTCAATTTCCAGTTCTTCCTGCGTACTGATACCATCCTCGACATGAAAGGAATGCAGGACAGGATTATCCTTATCCATCAGTGAGAGTATCAGATAGCTTGCGTTTTTGTCAAAGGCAAGACGGATATCTTCCTCAGAGGAGCGAGAAGGAGAGGCCGGGTGAGAATGCCAGTTTCCAAGCGGTTTCCATCCGGATTCCCGCATATCCTTCACTGCCGCAAGCTGCTCTTTGGGGTCAAGAGAAAAATGCTCTTCAGAATGATCCGTATTTGTCAGAAGATACACCTTACGAACCGTCCGTACAATCCCGGATTCTTCTCTCGCCTCCGTTCCTGCGATCAGCCCGCAGGCTTCCTCCGGCGCCAGCTCTCTTGCATGCTCCAGCATCTTTTTGTAATCGTCTTTTTTCAGGATCACTCTGGCCATGCTCACACCTTCTCTCCCGGTTTCCAGTCACAGGCAGCCTGTTCATAATCAATCAGCTTTGTAATCGTCGGATGTTCCCCGCAGACAGCACAGTCCGGATCCTTTTTCGGAAGGCGTATTTTATGGAACTCCATGGTCAGCGCGTCGAAGGTCAGAAGGCTTCCCACCAGAAGCTCTCCTGTCCCGGTGATATACTTAATGGCTTCCAGCGCCTGCAGGCATCCGATGACGCCCGCCATGGCTCCGATGACTCCTGCCTGCCTGCAGGTCGGCACGGCATCCTTTGGCGGCGGATTTTTGAACACACAGCGATAGCAGGGGCCTTCCCCCGGAATGACTGTCATAAGCTGCCCCTTGAAGCGGATAATGCCCGCATGGGAAAACGGTTTTCCCGCCATGACACAGGCATCGTTAATCAGAAACTTGGCCGGAAAGTTATCCGTCCCGTCCAGAATAAAATCGTAATCCCGGATCAGATCCATGATGTTGCTGCTGGTGATAAATTCCTGATACGTGTTTACCTGCACATCCGGATTGATGGCTTCCATAGATTCCTGCGCAGACAGAACCTTCGGTTTCCCCAGATCCGCCGTAGAATGAATAATCTGCCTCTGAAGATTGGAAAGATCCACCGCATCCGCATCTGCGATGCCGATGGTTCCCACTCCTGCCGCCGCCAAGTACAGAGCCGCCGGAGCGCCAAGACCGCCCGCTCCGATAATCAGCACCTTCGAAGCCAGCAATTTTTTCTGACCCTTCACCCCGATTTCCTTCAGGATGATATGTCTGGAGTATCTCTCCATCTGTTCGTTTGTAAATGCCATAGTCTCTTACCTCCGATTTCTCCGCCGCACCGGTTATGCCGCAGAACCGCCGCCCATAAAATAAAGGAACTCCACGGTATCTCCCTCTTTCAGCTTTGTTGAAGAAAAATCACCGCGGGAAATGAATTCCTCGTTGACAGAAACCGATACATATTCCGGTGTCTCTACTTTTTCCTGCTCCATCAGTTCTGTTACGGTTATTCCATCCGCGACGTCCTTTGTTTCTCCTGAAACAGTTATCTTCATCTCTTCTCTCCTTTTCGCTGTGGCTTTTCGTAATTGCGTATCTCTTTGTGCTTTCTCAACATTCTGCAGGGCATTCCGCCATCTTCTCCGACAGCACAGGGCAGCACACTCTCTGCGCGGCCGGTTCCGCCATAACGCATGAACGTAATTATCTGTAATGGCGGATCGTTTCTGTAAAGTCCTGAATCAGATCTTCCGGATCTTCAATGCCGACGCTTACTCTTACAGTATCTTCATATACGCCGGCAGCCTCCCTCTGATCTTTTGTACTCCGGATATAAATAGTAGACTCCGGGTGAATTACCAGTGTCCTGGTATCTCCGATGCTGGTTGCCCGCACCGCGTAATGCAGCGCATTGATGATCCGAAATGCTCTCTCCTTCGATCCGGCGCGGAATGTCAGGATACCGCCTCCCCTGCCCCCAAACTGGGATTCCGCCAGTTCTTTAGAAGGGTTCCCCGGAAGAAGTGGATAATTGACCTCCAGCCCTGGAATTTCAGCAAGCGCAGACGCGAGCGCTTTGGCATTGCTGCAGATTCTGCCCATCCGAAGCCCCAGTGTCTCCAGACCGATTACATTCAGGAATGCCGTCATCGGAGCCATGCACCCGCCCATATTCTCCCAGATATCCGTGCGGAGCCGGATGGTATAAGCCAGTTTCCCATAGCGCCGGTATCCGGAGAGTCCTTCAAACCGGTCAAAATCCCACGGGAAATGCCCGCCGTCCACAATGATCCCTCCGACAGCGTCCCCGCTCCCATTGATGTATTTGGTTGTAGAATGAATGACAACATCCGCTCCAAATTCAACAGGGTTAAAAAGATAAGGCGTCACTGTTGTCGCATCCACAAAGAGCGGAAGTCCATGTCCGTGCGCAAAATCCGCTATCTTCCGCACATCCAGAACCTCCAGAGAAGGGTTGCTCAACACCTCTCCGAAAATCAGCCGTGTTTTCGGGCTGATCAGAGGCTCCGCCTCCTCCGGAGTCAGATGCCGGGCATACTTTGTCCGGATTCCGAATTTGGACAGATCCTCCAGTAAATCTATGCTTCCTCCGTAAAGTCCGGAAGAAGCGATAATCTCGTCTCCGCAGCTCAGGATATTCAGCAGCGCAAGCGCAATGGCCGCCATCCCGGAGGAACACGCAACCGCTGCATTTCCCTTTTCCAATTCATTGATCCTCTGTTCAAAGGCTGCCACCGAGGGATTGGAAACACGGCTGTACGCATATCCCATCGCCTTATGATGGAAAACCTTATCAAGCTCTTCTGCGGCCTGATAGCGAAAAGCACTGACCTGGGCAATCGGCGGAAGCGTCGCCCCGTCCGCATAATTCTTCACACCTTTTCCATGCAGCAATCTGGTATTAAAATTCATATGATCCTCCGCTTCTGGTATTTCCCAGTGTTTCTATATGATAATATGAATATAGAACCGCGTCTAATACAGATCATGCATACGGAGTTATAGTTTTCTCTTATAGCCCGGTTATCCCGGCGTCCTCTCCGGCCTGCTCTCTTCCCTCCCCGTCAGATTCCTCACGGAGCACTTCTTTTAGTTTTTCCACATAACGAGTCCCAATCTCACTGAGAACGATATTTTTTTTCGTCAGATAACCGATTTCCATCTGCATATCCTCCTCCGGCGCAGTCGGCTCAAAGGGAATCGCTACAAATTCACTGCCATTTAAATCCTGAGAAATAATCCCGGAACAAAGCGTATATCCGTTCAGCCCAACCATCAGGTTCAACATCGTAGCCCTGTCATTGGCATGAATCACCCTCTCATATTCACGTGTGCTCAGAATTTCCTCCGCGTAGTAAAAGGAGGCAGAATCCCCCTGTTCAAAGCAAAGACACGGATATGCCTTTAATTCCTCAAAACGGATGGATTTCTTTGCCGCCAGCGGATGATGCGACCAGAGATAGACATACGGTCTGCAGCAGATTAAGGGATGAAAGGTCAGATTTGCAGTCCGGAGAAGCTTTCCGATGGCCGATCGATTAAAATCGCTCAGATAGAGAATTCCCAGTTCACTTCTCTGGTCTGACACATCAGAGATCACTTCCCTGGTTTTGGTCTCCCGGATGGCGAAGTCATAACCGGACGTATCAAATTCGCCCACCAGGGCGACAAAAGCCTTGACGGCAAAGGAATAGTGCTGTGATGATACCCCGAATTTTTTTCTGCGGTTCTCTGCTTTTCCGAAATGCTCCATCAGTTCCTGATACTGCATCCAGACCTGCCGGGCATAGAGGATATATTCCTGTCCCTCGGACGTCAGCGTCATACCTCTGCCACTGCGGCTGAAAATCTGAAATCCCATTTCTCTTTCCAGCTCCTGCATGGAACTGGAGAGCGAAGGCTGTGATACATAAAGTTTCTCGCTGGCCTTATTCAGAGAGCCGGTTTCCGAAATGACAATGGCATAATGAAGCTGCTGAATCGTCATAAGCGCTCTATCCTCCGGTTTTATTTTTTATTATTCCTATCGTTTTAATATGTTTTAGGGTTATAAACATTTATATACTGTTTTCTCCGGAGTGTCAACGGATGATGTGATAAAAAATCACCATACAACCGTTATACAACCGCCAGAAATAAAATTCTTGTTGACAAAGCTTCCAGCCGCATTATATAATAGCAAAGCGAGTTGCGAAGCAGCAGGTTCGGGGTCTTAGCTCAGCTGGGAGAGCATCTGCCTTACAAGCAGAGGGTCACAGGTTCGAGCCCTGTAGGCCCCACGTTAAACCCAAGCCGCAGTCATAAAAATTCATATGGCGAGATAGCTCAGTTGGCTAGAGCACGCGGTTCATACCCGCGGTGTCGAGAGTTCAAGTCTCCCTCTCGCTACGAAAAATCGGTAAATCCAATTTCTGGATTTACCGGTTTTCTTTAACTGATATGTAATGGCCATTGTCAAGGGGAAACCTGACAAAACCACATTTGTTTTAACTGAGCACATCCTAAAGAAGCTCCAGACGTATCAGTCTCCGGCCTTGGCCACTCTGATATACGTGGATTCGGATCGTTCCTTACCTACAGGTCAATGGTCTGCCGAGAGCTCTGCCGTCTAAAAGCTTGGATCACGTTTTCCCGTGCCGACATAGTTAAGTCGCAGATAGCTCAGACCCATCATGAAGCTGAAGCTTCTTCAGGGTGTGTTCAGTTGTAGTTGGCCGCATAGCGGCGTAAGCCGTCCTATGCGGGATAGTTACCAGAATGACAATGCGATGGTGAGGTCAAGACCCTGCCGCCACAGGCGGGGCAGCTTTGCTGCAGCCTTGACGGAAACGGAACAGTGTCATATGAATCATGCTGTTTCTCCCGTCATCATTCCCCAAAGGAAGCAGGCAAGTTCGCGGGCAATTGATGTTTTGACGGCATTGACTTTTTTCCCGCATTTCAGGGTCATCCTGTA
>CACVSR010000037.1 GCA_902756775.1 uncultured Lachnospiraceae bacterium
TTTGCGGGTTCTCCGACCAGACGCTCCCCTGTTTTAGTAAAAGCAACCACAGAAGGTGTGGTTCTGCTTCCTTCCGAGTTTGCGATAACGGTTGGTTTTCCACCTTCCATAACAGCTACACAGCTATTTGTCGTACCAAGATCAATACCTATAATCTTACTCATGATTTTTTCCTCCTGAAATATTCTGAAACTGTCTGATAGTCGTAATGTTTTTCTATTTATGGTAATCCGTCGGCCTAAAGGCCGCCGGCCGCCTGCTTAATTTGCCACCTTGACCATGCTGTGACGGACAACGTTGTCTTTATATTTGTACCCCTTCTGCAGCTCCTGGGTGATAATGCCTTCTCCCACATCCGGGTTTTCCTCGTGCATCACAGCGTTATGGAGATTCGGATCAAATTCCTTTCCCTCTGCCTCGATGGCGGTAACACCAAGGTCGGCAAGAATGGTCTCCAGCTGCTTATACACCTTATTCATTCCTTCTACAAAAGGATCCGAAGCATCTGCCCCGGCCAGGCCTCGCTCGAAGTTATCTACCACCGGAAGTATCTTTTCGATCACATCCGAGGCGCCCATATCAAACATGGCAGCCTTTTCTTTTTCCGTCCGTTTCCGGAAATTTTCAAACTCCGCCATCTGCCGCTGTACACGGTCTGTCAGCTCTTCTATTTTCTCGTCCTTCTTGTCTTTCTTCTTTTTGAAAAACCCTCCGGAACTCTTTCCTTCGCCTTCCACACTCCGGAAATCCGCATCTACGGCAGAATCCTTTTCCTCTTCCGTAACCGGTTCTTCCTCCGCAGCGCCATCTGATTCTTTTTCACTTTCGGAGGTCTTTGCTTCCTCCGTTCCGTCAGCGGCACCCGCTTTCTGATTTGTTTCCGTTTTTTCTTTCTCCGGTTCCGCAGCGGCCTTTTCCCCGCCGGGCTGTTTTACATCTTCTGCCATATCTTTCTACCTCTTTTCCACACCGGTTCTCCGGTCTATTTTTTCTCCTGTCCGGATGATCCCGGCACTTCCCGGCCGGAGGAAGGACCCTCCAGCTGAGCGTCTCCGTTTCCGAACAGCTCATTCATCTGTGTTTTCAGTGTCCGCAGGTTTTCGACAACATTCTTGTAGTCCATCCTTCTGGGACCCACGATTGCCACGGTTCCCATCATTCCGTTCCCAAGCTTATACTTGGCGGTAACTACGGAGCAATCCTGCATATTGGCCAGCGGCGACTCCTTGCCGATGAAAGCCTGAATGTCTGTGCCGCCCTCCTTGTTCTCTGCGTCCGCCTCGCGGATCATCTCCGCCAGCTCTTTTTTATCCTCGAACGCATAGATCAGTTCCTTCGCCTTGCTGGAATCCGCAAGCTCCGGATAATCAAAAATATTGGTGGCACCGCTGGTATAAATCGGAAAATCCTCCTCATCCGGCTGGATTGCTTCCGCAACAGCATCTACCACTCTGGCTATCACCTCACTGTGAATTCCCGCCTGCTGTTTCATCCGGGTAATCATATCCAGGTTGATCTCTCCGATTGTCTTTCCGCAGAGCTGGTTATTCAGCAGCATATTCAGTCTGACTGTCTGATCCTCATCCACAGGGTCCGTCAGACGGATCATCTGATTTTTCACCAGATTGCCTTCCGCGACAATCGTTGCCAGCAGCTGATCCTCTCCCACCCGGGACAGCTGTATGAACTTAATGCTGTTCTGGTGATAGGACGGCCCCGCAATCATCGTCGCGTAATTTGTGTTCTTTGCCAGCACCTGAACAATCTGTTTCAGCACTTTTTCCAACCTGTCTGTTTTCTCAATGACCATCTTGCTGGTTTCCTGGCTGGCAAGGTTCTGCTGCGCCTGCTGCTGGATCAGTTCGTTCACGTAAAGCCTGTAGCCCTTATCGGAAGGAATCCGTCCCGCAGAGGTGTGCGGCTGAACAATATATCCCATCTCCTCCAGATCCGACATCTCGTTCCGGATGGTTGCCGAGCTTAAGTTCAGATCTGTGTACCTGGATATTGTACGCGATCCCACCGGCTCCCCTGTTTCCAGGTAGGTCTGAATGATTGCCCGTAAAATTATTTTTTTTCTGTCATCCAATTCCATACCCATAGCGGAGTTTCCTTTCTTTCGAGCTGTTAGCACTCTTGTTTGTGGAGTGCTAACATCTACGTACCATAATATAGCGCTGACTAAAAAATTTGTCAACCACTTTTTATATATAAGTCCAGTTTTTCTGTAAGTCCTGTCGCAAAGCAGGAACGGACGCATACTTGCATGCAAATCCGGTCATGCTTTAGTGACGATGACAGATATGAGCATGGGGTGACGCGTCAGCTTTTCTGCTGCTGTTTCAGCTTCCGGGCAAGCTCCTTCATTTCTCTGGCACTCTCCAGAACAGCAGGCGTAATTTCCGCGCCTCCCAGAATGCGGGCAAGCTCACGGACGGAACTCTCTTCATCCAGCTCTCTGATATGTGTCGTTGTTCCGTTGCTTTCTACTGTCTTGGAAATTTCAAAATGATGATCCGCCATGGCGGCGATCTGCGCCAGATGCGTGATGCATAGAACCTGATGGCTCTTCCCGATTCCAGCCATCTTTTCCGAAACCTTCTGCGCTGTCCGCCCGCTGATTCCCGTATCAATTTCATCAAAAATCAGGGTCTCCGTCTCATCCCTGTCGGCAAGAATGCTTTTAATCGCCAACATGATCCGGGAGAGTTCTCCGCCGGAAACCACTCTGCTTAAAGGCTTCAGAGGCTCGCCCGGATTCGTTGATATCCGGAATTCTACGGCATCATATCCGTTCCGGCCGTAACCCGGCGTCCTGGAAAACACGATTTCAAAATCTGAGGACAGAAAATTCAGCTCCTTTAGTCCCTCTCCAATCTGTGAAGCAAGGCTCCTGGCGCATTCTTTTCTTTTTTCCGAAAGCCTTTCACTGCTTTTTTCCAGCTTATCTTCCGCCTTACGCAGCTCCTCTGTCAGCCTTTTTTTCTCCGCCTCAAAGTTTTCCAGCTTCTGCAGCTTTTCCTGCTGTCTGCGCAGATATTTTTCAATTTCTTCCAATGTACTGCCATACTTGGACTTCAGACGATTTATCTGATCCAGCCGGGTCTCTGTCTCATAAAAATCCTCCTCGGAGAACGTGAAATCCTCCAGATAGCCGGAGGCCTCACGATTAAAATCATTCAGAAGATTGTCTATGTCCCCCAGGGATCGGGCCAGCTCTTCCAGCTGCCCGTCGAAATCCGCTATGGCGTTCAGCTCCGATACCGCCTTTCCGACGGCATCCCCGGCTCCCTCTTCATAGCCGGTCAGCCGGTGTACTTCTCCAAGCGCCTCCGCAATTTTCTTTCCGTTTGCCATTTTGCGGTACGCCTTCTCCAGTTCCTCATCCTCACCCGGCTGAAGAGACGCGTCCTCAATTTCCTTTATCTCATATTGAAGAAGCGAAACTTCCCGCTCCCTCTCGCTCTCATCAATCTGGTATTCCTCCAGCGCTTTCTTAACGCCGCGGTATTCCTTCCAGAGCAGGGCAGTTTCCTCCAGAAATCCGGAAAGGCCGTCCTTTCCGTAGGCATCCAGGATTTCCAGCTGACGATCCGGGTATAGAAGCGACTGATGCTCATGCTGTCCGTGAATGTCCAGCAAAAGGGAGGAAATCTTCCTGACCCCTGCCGCAGTAACTGCTTCTCCGTTCAGGCGGAAAATGCTGCGGCCGTCCTGAATTTTCCGGGTGATAATAAGCAGTCCGTCCTCGGTTTCCACATCCATTTCCCGGAGACGCGCCAGCACTGCCGGATTCTCCACGGCAAAGACCAGTTCCACCAGCCCCGGCTTCGCGTCATCACGAAGCATTTCCCTGGACATCTTCTGTCCCAGGGCGAGGTTTACCGAACCCAGAAGCATAGACTTTCCTGCCCCTGTCTCTCCGGTCAGAATGTTCAGGCCGGATCCGAAGGAAACCTCCGTCTCTTCTATCAGCCCGATATTTTTCACATGAAGCTCTGTAAGCATTTATTTCCCCCACAGCATTTTTTTCAGCCTGTCCATGACACGGATGGTCTCGTCCCTGCTCCGGATCGCGCACATGATGGTGTTGTCTCCCGCAATGCAGCCCACGACCTCACTGATGCTCATTTCGTCCAATGCGGCGGCGGCAGCCATTGCCATACCGGAGACGGTCTTGATAACCAGAATGTTTTCCGCCGTATCGATAGAGAGAACCGCATCCTTCAGAACCCGGACATACCTTCCCGCGGAATCCATAGCCTGGTTCTGGAGAAGCGCATAGCGCATTTTCCCGCTCTCTCCCTCGGTCTTTGTCAGTTTCAGCTCCCGGATATCTCTGGAAACCGTTGCCTGCGTGACCTGGTACCCCGCCCTCTGCAGGCGGTCGGCCAGCTCTTCCTGCGTATCAATTTCATATTCATGAATCAGTTTCAGGATTTCCGCCTGTCGCTCCAGCTTCATTTTTCTTCCCTTTTCCTTTTCAGATAGCCTGCAGTTTTCTCCGGAGAATATCCAGAAAGCTGTCATTCCGGGTCTTTACAATCAGCACATCCTGGTCCGCCCTGCGGATTTCCACATAATCCCCGGTATCCATTCCCTGCCTGTCTCCGCCGTCAAAGTATGCCATGGCATGCTCTGTGGTCTGGTCTCTTCCGTTGTTGACCCGAACCGTAATTCTGCTATCCGGCGGCAGCACAATGCCTCTGGTATTCAGCGTGTGAGGCGCCAGAGGCGTAACCAGAAAAAGACCTGCCTCCGGAGCGATAATCGGTCCGCCCGCGGAGAGACTGTACCCCGTGGATCCGGTGGGAGTGGCAATAATCAGCCCGTCTGCCCGGTAGGTATTCAGATATGCCCCATTTACAAGCAGATCCATGCTGATCAGGTGCATACCGTCCTTCCTCCCGATGACCACGTCATTCAGCGCCCGCTTTGTGCGCATCAGACGGCCGGAATTGTATACATCCCCCTGCAGCATCATCCTGTGCTCAATCTGATAGGTATCCTGCAGAAGGGCATCCAGAGCCGGAATCATAGTTGTCTGATCTGTCTCCGCCAGAAAACCCAGATGGCCGGTATTGATTCCCAGAATAGGGATCTGCCGTTCTACAATATCACCAGCCGCCCGCATCAGTGTGCCGTCTCCGCCGAGAACAATCACACATTCCGTATCCGCCGGTATTTTATCCGGATCCGTGTAGCGGTAATCCACTTCCGAATCCTGATTTTTCGGCCTGACGGTGCAGACCGCCCCGTGGTTTGTCAGATATTCCATCACCTGGCTTGTCACCAGCAGATCCGGGTCCTTGGGAAAATTTGTCACAATGTAAAAATGCTTCATTTTCTCTCTACCGTCAGTCCAGAGCCTTATGAGCCCCTTCTACTACCTCTCTGATTTTCTCTTCATCCACAGCGTCCGGTGTCTCTGCCTCCGGATTTCCGGTCTTTCTGCTGTAAAGCAGATATTCGATATTCCCTTCCGGCCCTTTCACAGGAGAAAAATCCAGGCCGGAAGGAAAAAGGCCGGTCTCCCGCGCAAAACCCACAACCAGGCTGATGACCTCCCGGTGAACTTCCGGATCCCGCACCACGCCTTTTTTTCCGACTTTTTCTCTGCCTGCTTCGAACTGAGGCTTGATCAGCGTGACCAGTTCCCCCTCTTTATCCATCAGCTCCTTTACAGGACCAAGCACCTTGGTCAGCGATATAAAAGAAACGTCAACAGAAACGAAGGACGGCGGCTCGGCGATATCCGTGGGAACCACATAGCGGATGTTGGTCCGCTCCATGCAAACCACCCGGCTGTCTTCCCGAAGTTTCCAGTCCAGCTGGCCGTGTCCCACATCTACGGCGTAGACCTTTGCGGCGCCGTTCTGAAGCATGCAGTCCGTAAAACCGCCAGTGGAGCTTCCCACGTCCATGCAGACCCGGCCGGACAGCTTCAGATCAAAGCATTTTACGGCCTTGTCGAGTTTCAGTCCTCCCCGGCTGACAAACGGAAAAGGTTTGCTGTTTTTCAATGTAATCTCCGCGCTTACCGGGAAGGTACTTCCCGCCTTATCCTCCCGCTGCCCGTTGACCAGGACCTCCCCGGCCATAATCAGCACTTTCGCTTTTTCTCTGGAAGGAGCCAGTCCGTTCTGCACCAGCAGTACATCCAGTCTCTCCTTCTGCTCCTTTGGTTCCTTTGCCAACACGATCCTCCATCTGTTTTTTGTCCGCTGTTTTTCAGTCAGCCGCACTTATTTTTTTCTTTCCGCCAGAGACAGAAGAAAATTCCGCAGAAACGATGCATCCCCCTGCAGTCCCTGAAGCGCCTGCAGAGCCAGCCCCGTAAGTCTGCGCACCTCTGCCTCTGCCCCGTCCTCATCAAACAGCGTCACATAGGTTGTCTTATGGTTTTTTATGTCCGATCCCGCAGGCTTGCCGATATCCTCTGTTTTCCCGGTGACATCCAGAATGTCATCCCTGATCTGAAACGCCAGTCCGGCATTTCTCCCGATTCCTTCCATGACCGCCGTCTGCTCCGGTCCGGCTCCCGCCAGCACGGCGCCGATCATCAGAGAAGCCTCCAGCAGCGCTGCTGTCTTCCGCAGATAAATAAAATCCAGCGCCTCCTTGTCCAGGGTGAACATCTCGTTTTTTTCATTTTCCACGTCCACGCTCTGTCCGCCCAGCATTCCTCTGTATCCGGTTTTTTCTGCCAGAATCCGCAGAGCCTCCGCCGTTCTCTCCGGATCCGCCCCCGGCATTCCGAACGCTTTCAGCGCCGTCTCGTAGGCATAATTCAGAAGAGCGTCTCCCGCAAGAAGGCCAAGTGCTTCCCCGTACCTTGCGTGTGTGGTTGGTTTTCCCCGGCGGATGGCGTCGTTATCAATCGCAGGAAGGTCATCATGGATCAGGGAGTGGGTGTGAACCATCTCGATTGCTGCCATAAACGGCCTGACGGTCTCCCCGGTACCCCCGCACAGTTTCCACGCCTCCCACATCAGAACCGGACGGATTCTTTTTCCGCCTGCTGTCATGCTGTAATTCATCGCCTCCGTGAGACGCTCCGGTTTTTCTCCGGACGGGGGAAGATACTGCCGTATGACAGCATCCGCACGGGAAGTCCGTTCTTTCAGTTCCTCACTAAAATTCATTGATCTCTCCATCCTCGGTAATCTGAAGCATCTTTTTTTCCACCGTATCTATTTTTTCCTTGCAGCTTGTCAGGAGATCCATCCCCCGCTTGTAAAGAGAAAAAGATTCCTCCAGCGGGATATCTCTGTCCTCCAGCCGCTCTACCAGCCTGTCCAGCTCTGCAAAGGATTCCTCCAGCGTCAGCTGTTCTTCTTTTTTCTGTCCGTCCATTCTATTTTCTCCTGTGATTATCTGACCGCGGTCCCTGCCGTCTGATCCGGATAAAGACTGATCGTTACACTCTTTCAGCAGCAGGATCTGACGGCTTGAAAGAAGGCCTGGCTGTTAATAAGTCTTTCTTCTCCGTCCCCGTTACCGTCCCGTGTATCACGCCGTCCCGCACCGTAATATGAAGCATATCGCCTGGCTTTACACGGGTAACGCTGGAAATATTGTTTCCGTTTTCATCAGCAGTATAAGAATATCCCTGGCTCAGCTTCCGCACCGGCGAAAGCCCTTCCATCCGCTCTGCCAGAATCTGAAGTCTGTGCCTGCTCCGGTCCAGTATCTGCTCCGGTCTGCCACGCATGCTTTCCTGATAGAACCGTAAAGTCTGATTTTTCTCCCGGATGATACGCTCCGGCTGCGCCTGAAGCTGCTCCGCCGTTCTGCGAAGCCTTTCCTTCCTGTCGTCCAGAATCCGCCGTTCTCCGGACCGAAGAGAATCCTCCAGATCTGCCAGCCGCTGCCGCTTATCCCGGATCTGACGCGCCGGGCTGACCAGACGGAGCCGTGCCGAAACCTGCGATGTATGCTCTCTCCCGATTCGGATCTTTTCTTTCATATCAGCCGTCAGCCGCTGCCCGTACTGCTCCAGTCTACGGAGAATGCCGGCAACGTCCGCAACCGCCAATTCCGCCCCCGCCGAGGGCGTAGGCGCCCGCAGGTCTGCAGCGAAATCCGCGATCGTGGTGTCCGTCTCATGTCCCACCGCCGAGATGACAGGTGTCCGGCAGTTATAGATTGCCCAGGCGACCTCTTCTTCGTTAAATGCCCACAGATCCTCAATGGATCCTCCGCCTCTGCCTACAATAATGCAGTCCAGCCCCAGCTGATCCAGAACCTGCAGCCCTGTGGCAATACTGTGCGCGGCGCCTTCCCCCTGCACCTGTGCCGGATATAAAAATAATTGAATATAGGGGTTTCTCCGCAGAGAAATGTTGCGGATATCTTGAACAGCAGCACCCGTAGGCGCCGTGACAATACCGAGCTGCCTGACGTAGCCGGGAACCGGCTTTTTATGCGCCGGGTCGAACAGACCCTTTTTTTCCAGCTCCGCTTTCAGCGCAAGAAAGCGCTCGTACAGCACCCCGGCGCCCTGCAGCATAATTCTTTTTGCGTAGAGCTGGTACCTTCCGTCGCGGATATACGTATCCACAGAACCCGTTACGACAACCCGGTCTCCGTCCTTCATGGAAAAGCCCAGACCCTTCCGGTCTCCCGCGAACATCACGCAGGACAGCGCAGATCTCTCATCCTTCAGTGTAAAATAGATATGCCCGGAAGAATGGTATTTGCAGTTACTGATCTCCCCGCCGACAGAAATGCGGCGGAGCAGATAATCGGCGGAAAACATGTTCCGGATGTAACTGTTCACCTGTTCTACGCTGTACACATGTTCTTTCACAACTGCTTACTCCGATGCTCCGGATTCCTTCTGACGCTCCCCGGCGTCTGATGTTTCGGATTCCGCTCCGTCTTCCGAGCCGGCTCTGGCTATTTTCCCCAGAATCCCATTAATAAAGGAAGGAGATTCTTCTCCGCCGTAATGCTTGGCCAGCTCTACCGCCTCATTGATTGCGACCCCGGTGGGAACCGCATCGTCATATTTCATTTCGTAGACAGCCAGCCGCAGGATGGAAAGATCTACCTTTGCCATACGGCTTGTTTTCCAGCCGCGGGACGTCTGGTTCAGCAGCGTGTCTATTTCCGGAATATATTTCATAATACCGCCGAGCTTTTCCGCAACTGCGGCCTCATCCTCTGCCGTGACATATTCCGAATAGGGAACCTCTTCCCGTCCTTCTTTCAGCCCGTCCAGATATAAAGCAGCCTGTTCCTTCATTTCCTCTTCTGTATTAAACTGCCGCATAAAAAGAATACGGAATACGGTTTCTCTTAATTCGCTGCGTTTCATAAATTCTCCCGTTTACTGTGCCGCAACATCGGCGACGCTGACATTCACTTCACGTACGCTGAGCCCGGTCATCGTCTCCAGTGTGCTCTTTACCTTTTCCTGTACCCTGCGAGTTGTCTCCGGAATACTGTAAGCATACTGCATAAGAATAACCATGCTGACAGTAATCTCCTTATCCTCCACCCGTACCTTGATCCCTCTTGACAGGGCTCTGCTCCCGGCCCGCGCCGCCTTTTCATGCGTAATATTCCCAATGATAGAGGCAACGCCCTCTATCTCCGTGGCTGCCAGTGCCGCAATGGTGCTGATAACCTCGTCCGCGATCTCCACCGTGCCGGTGGTATGGTCATCGTAAATCGTATATGAATTTTGGGACTTTTTTTCGTTCTTCAATGTTTTCTGTGCCATAATGACCTCCTGACCTTCTGGAGCTTTTGCCGCTATTATAGCAAATATCCTTTTCAAATAAAAGAGCGGCTTTGCCGTAGTCATTGACGGAAAAAAGCCCTCTGTGCTATAGTAAATTTCCGTGCAAAGAGTATGATTTCAGCGCCAGAAGGTACCGTTTCCGGAATGATCCGGCGCCAGCGACCGGCAGCTTTACCGATACATTTTTTATTGATTAAAATCAGAGGAGGCACACGTGGCTGATTATTCCAGAGAAATTGAAAGGCGTCGGACATTCGCCATTATCTCGCATCCGGATGCCGGAAAAACAACACTTACCGAAAAATTTCTTCTTTACGGAGGGGTTCTGAATCAGGCCGGTTCCGTAAAAGGGAAGGCCACTGCCCGCCACGCGGTTTCCGACTGGATGGAAATTGAAAAACAGAGGGGTATTTCTGTCACCTCCTCGGTGCTCCAGTTTTTGTACGACGGTTACTGTATCAACATTCTGGATACACCCGGACACCAGGACTTCTCCGAGGACACCTACCGGACCCTTATGGCGGCGGATTCTGCCGTTATGGTCATCGACGGCGGCAAGGGCGTGGAGGCTCAGACAAGAAAACTGTTCAAGGTCTGCGCCATGCGCCACATTCCGGTTTTTACCTTTATCAATAAGCTGGACCGGGACGCAAGAGACACCTTTGACCTGGTGGATGAGATTGAAAAAGAACTGGGAATTCCCACCTGCCCGGTCAACTGGCCGATCGGATCCGGCAAGAATTTCCGTGGGGTTTATGACCGCAATACCCGGCGGGTTCTCACCTTCCGAGACACGCTGAAGGGAACCAGGGAAGGAATTGAGGAGGAGATTGACCTCGATGACCCACATCTGCTGGATGTCATCTCCGAAGATCAGAAAGCCCAGCTGGAGGAAGAGATTGAACTCCTGGACGGGGCATCCGTGGAATTCGATCAGTCTAAAGTAGACAAGGGCGAACTCTCTCCTGTTTTCTTCGGGTCGGCACTGACCAATTTCGGCGTAGAAACCTTCCTGCAGCACTTCCTGAAAATGACCAGTTCTCCCCTTCCCCGGATGGCGGACTGCGGACTGATCAACCCGGCGGATCCGGATTTTTCCGCCTTTGTGTTCAAAATTCAGGCCAACATGAACAAAAACCACCGCGACAGGATTGCTTTTATGCGAATCTGCTCCGGAAAATTTGATGCCGACAAAGAAGTCTACCATGTGCAGGGCGACAGAAAAATGCGGCTTCTGCAGCCCCAGCAGATGATGGCCGACGACAGACACGTGGTATCGGAGGCATATGCCGGCGATATCATCGGCGTTTTCGATCCCGGGCTCTTTTCCATCGGCGACACCGTATGCGCCCCCGGAAAGAAATTCCGCTTTGAGGGAATCCCGACCTTTGCGCCGGAGCATTTTGCCCGTGTGGCGCTTCTGGATTCCATGAAACGGAAACAGTTTGTAAAGGGAATTGAGCAGATCGCACAGGAGGGAGCCATACAGATTTTCCAGGAAAACCGCGGCGGCATGGAGGAAATCATCGTGGGCGTTGTAGGCGTCCTTCAGTTTGACGTTCTGAAATTCCGTCTGGAAAACGAGTACAATGTGGATATCCGCCTGGATATGCTGCCCTATGAGTACATCCGCTGGATTGTGAACAAGGACGAGGTGGATCTGGATCACCTGGTAGGAACCAGCGATATGAAGAAAGTCGTGGACATGAAGGGAAATCCGCTGCTGCTGTTTGTCAACTCCTGGAGCGTCGGGATGGTACTCGACCGCAACGAAGGATTGCAGCTGGAGGAATTTTCACGGAACTGAGATTCGCAACTTATAAGGCAACAATAGTTTCGTATCAGATCGAGGCGCAAAAAGAAACGTATTTTTTTGCGTCTCTTTTTGCGTCTTGTTTTGCGACGTATTTAGCATTTTCGTTTCAGCGCAATAAGGAAAAAGCACCTGTTGAAGTGCCGTCACAGGCATTTCAACAGGTGCTTTTCCTTACTGATAAATTCTGACTGCCGCCGGTTCTGCGCGGAGCGCAGGCTTATTTCAGTTTCCAGATATCTTTGTTGTACTGCTCAATGGTCCGGTCGGAGCTGAAATACCCGGCCTTTGCAATGTTGACCAGCTCTTTTTTGTACCAGCTGTTCCGGTCATTAAAGTCATGGAACATCTTCTCTTTTGTCTTGATATAATCCTTCAGATCCAGAAGCGTCATGAACCAGTCCTTGGTAACCAGCTCGTGATGCAGCCTCTCCAGGCAGACCGGATCACCCCGGTTTACCATTTCTTCCCCTACGATAAAGTCCACCAGCTGATGAATCAGCGGGTCGGTACCATAGTAATCTTCCGGATGGTAGGCAGCCTTCTCGTACAGTTCCACAACCTTGTCTGAGGACGCTCCGAAGATATAAATATTGTCGTCGCCGACCAGCTGATGAATCTCTACATTTGCGCCGTCCTCGGTTCCAAGCGTAACGGCACCGTTGAGCATGAATTTCATGTTGCTGGTTCCGGATGCCTCCTTGGAAGCCAGAGAGATCTGCTCGGAGATATCCGCCGCCGGAATGATGTGAGACGCCTTGGTCACATTATAGTTCTCAACCATCATCACCCGAAGATACGGGCTTACCTCCGGATCATTCATGGTCAGATCCTGCAGGCAGAGGATCAGATGAATAATATCCTTTGCGATGGTATAGGCCGGAGCCGCCTTGGCGCCGAACAGCATGGTAATCGGGCGGGCAGGAAGATTTCCCTTTTTAATCTCCAGATACTTATAGATGGCGTACAGGCAATTCATCTGCTGACGCTTGTACTCATGAAGACGTTTTACCTGTACATCCAGAATGGAGTCAACATCCATGCTGAGATTCTGTGTCTCGTAAAGATAGCGTGCCAGTTTCCTCTTGTTGTGGTGGCGGATCACTCCGAGCCTGTGAAGCACCGCCGGGTCATCCTTATATTTCAGCAGCTTTTCCAGCTCCATGGCATCCCTGCGGAAGCCTTTGCCGATCAGGCTCTCTATGAATTCCGTGAGCTCCGGGTTGGAATAAATCAGCCAGCGCCGGAAGGTGATACCGTTTGTCTTGTTGTTGAATTTCTCCGGATAGAGCTCATAAAAGTTATGCAGCTCTGTATCCTCCAGAATTTTCGTGTGAAGAGCGGCAACGCCGTTGACGGAATGTCCGTAATGGATATCCATGTGAGCCATATGCACCCGGTTATCCTTGTCGATAATATAGGTGCTCTCCGGGTATTTCTTCTCTCTGACACGGGCATCCAGTTCCCGGATAATGGGAATCAGGTGCGGAACCACTTCCGCCAGATAATCAATCGGCCATTTTTCCAGGGCCTCCGCCAGGATGGTGTGGTTGGTATACGCGCAGGTCTTTGTCACCACATCAATCGCCTCGTTCATGGAGAAGCCTCTGTTCTGCAGCAGACGGATCAGCTCCGGAATGACCATGGACGGATGGGTGTCGTTGATCTGAACGGCCACATAATCATACAGACGGTGGAGATCTCCGCCTCTTCCTTCCGTTTCCTTCAGAATCAGCTGGGCAGCGTTGCTGACCATAAAATACTGCTGATAGATCCGGAGAAGCTGTCCCTGGCGGGTACTGTCGTCCGGATAGAGAAACAGCGTCAGATTATGGGGGATATCGTCCATATCAAAGGAGATGCTGTCGTCCGTGACCATGTTGTCATCGACAGAATCCAGGTCGAACAGATGCAGGCGGTTGCAGTTCCCGGTCTCATAGCCTGGAATATCAATGTCATACATCACGGAGCGGAGAGTAAAACGGCGGAAAGGAACCTCAAAGGACTCCGGACGGCGCTCCAGCCAGCTCTCTGTCCGTATCCACGGGTTTTTCACTTCTTTCTGCTTGTTGTTCACAAATTCCTGACGGAACAGGCCGAAGTGATAATTCAGCCCGACGCCGTCTCCGCAGAGCTGCAGGGTGGCTATGGAGTCCAGGAAGCAGGCGGCCAGGCGGCCAAGCCCGCCGTTGCCAAGGGACGGCTCCAGCTCCAGTTCCTCGATATCGGAGAGCTCCAGCTTGTACTTTTTCAGGATGGTATTGATCTCGTCATACAGGCCCAGGTTGATCAGATTGTTGGAGAGCAGCTTGCCGATCAGAAATTCCGCGGAAATATAGTACAGTTTCTTCTTTCCCTCTATCCTCGGCTCCTGCTCCATCTTCTCCCGTGTAATGCACAGAAGAACCTCGAAAATCTCCTCCTTCGTGCAGTCACTCAGGCTTCTTCCGAATTTTGCCCGCAGCATGTTGTTGATTTTTTCTTCCATATGTATACTCCTGTTATTTCTGGTTTTTCTCTGTACTCTGCCCGGCTTCTGAGGAGCCGGCCCGGCCGTAAACCTGTGTCATTTCCAGAATCTCTGCCTTCAGCTCCGGTCCGGCCTGTCCGGGGAGCATCCTCCATTTCCAGTTCGTCCCGACTGTGGCGGGAAGATTGATTCTTGCGCTGTTTCCAAGCTCCAGCCAGTCCTGCATGGGAATCACAGCCAGATCTGCCGGACTTGCCAGGGCAAGCCGAACCATCTCCCGGCACGCCTCTTTGTCCGTCATTCGCTGTCTTCCCACATACTGACGGAAAAATCTTTTTTCTCCGGCGTTTGCGCTCCGGTACCACCCCACGGTGGTGTCGTTGTCATGGGTTCCCGTATACACCACACAGTTTGCCGGATATTTCCAGGGAAGAAAGGAATTGTCCGGGCCGGAGCCAAACGCAAACTGAAGTACCTTCATACCCGGATAACCGGTTTCCCGGATCAGTTCTTTCACCCCGTCTGTAATAACCCCCAGATCCTCCGCGATGACTCCGGCCTGCCCCACGGCTTTTTTCAGGACACGAAACAGATCCATGCCCGGTCCTTTTACCCATCTGCCGTTTCTGGCCGTCTTTTCACCGTAAGGAACCGAATAATATGCCTCAAAGCCGCGGAAATGGTCGATCCGGATCATATCATACAGCTCCCTGCAGTGCGTCATTCTTTTTACCCACCAGGAATAACCGGTTTTCTTGTGATACTCCCAGTCATACAGCGGATTGCCCCAGAGCTGTCCGTCCGCGGAAAAGACATCCGGAGGAACACCGGCAACCGCCAGCGGAACACGATCCCGGTCAAACTGAAACAGCTCCGGCGCCGCCCAGGCATCCGA
>CACVSR010000038.1 GCA_902756775.1 uncultured Lachnospiraceae bacterium
GCAGCGCGTACCGCACGGACCGGGTGATTCCTGGATGGGAGGCGGTTATGGTTCCGTCAAGGTCAAAAAGATAGAGCTTTGTCATGTTCTTCTCCTGTACGCGCATGCTCACCGGAATCCTACATGCGCTCCGGCGCTTCAAAGCCGAGCACATCTATGGCGTCTTCCAGAACTTCCCGAACCGTATTCAGAAGGAGAAGCCATGATTTTTTCTGCTCCGGGTTCTCTTCCGAAAGGATTTTGGTCTCATGATAGAAGCTGTTGAAATTGTTTGCCAGCTCGTAAATATACGCGCAGAGACGGTGTGGCGCCTTCTCCGCGTAGGCTCCCTCCAGCGCCTCATTGTACCGGGCGGTCTGAAGCATCAGGTTTTTCTCACCCTGACTGGCAGGTTCCAGAATTTTCGCATCCTCCAGGCTTCCGCCCTCTTCCCGGAACTTCTCCAGAATGGATTTAATCCGGACAATGGTATAGAGGATATACGGCCCTGTATTTCCCTCGAAGGACGTAAAACGGTCCACATCGAAAACGTAGTCCTTGGATGCCTGATTGGAAAGATCTCCGTACTTAATGGCGGCAAGTCCCACCATCTCCGCCGTCCGGGAGGCATCTTTGTCCTTCACGCTGCGGTTT
Organism: uncultured Lachnospiraceae bacterium; assembly: GCA_902756775.1. GTDB lineage: Bacteria > Bacillota > Clostridia > Lachnospirales > Lachnospiraceae > Bilifractor. Next base: position 634 of record CACVSR010000038.1, read on the forward strand.
TCGACAATTTTTTTGTACATTTCCTGATCAATATCCGCAATCAGCGTCTCCAGGCGCATGACGCCGCCCTCTCTTGTCTTGAACGGCTTTCCGTCCTTTCCGTTCATAGTGCCGAAACCGAGGAAGGACAGCTTTGTGCTCTCCGGCACCAGCCCGGTTTTCCTTGCGCAGCGGAATACCTGGATGAAATGCATCTCCTGACGCTTATCCACAACGTAGAGAATTTCATCCGGATGATAATCCTCTTCCCTCTGTACAATCGTCGCCAGGTCTGTCGTGGTATAAAGTGCGGCGCCGTCAGATTTCAGAATCATGCAGGGAGGGACTTCCTTCTGATCCTTCTCCTCCGCCACATCCACAATCAGAGCCCCCTGATCCTCATAGGCAAAGCCCTTTTCCTTCATCTCTTCTACCATGGGGCTGATATACTCCTGCACATCGGATTCCCCCTTCCAGAGATCGAAATCCACATGCAGCTTTGCGTAATTTTTCTTCAGGTCGCTGACCGAGAGATCCAGAATATGTCTCCACAGCGCACGGTACCCCGGTCTTCCGCTCTGAAGCTCTGCCGTTGCCTGCAGCGCCCTTTCCTTATATTCCGCATCCTCCTTGGAACGGGCGCTAGCCGCCGGGTAAATTTCCTCCAGCTCGCTCATGGTAAATGGCGCCTCTTCCGGGTAGCCGGAGGTTTTCTCCGGATCAAAATAGGGAAGATCCGGTTTTCTCTCCTGCAACTCTGTAATAATCAGACCCATCTGAAGTCCCCAGTCCCCCAGGTGCACGTCTCCGATCACCGTATTTCCCAGCCTTCTTCCCATCCGCTTGATGCTCTCGCCGATAATCGCAGAGCGAAGATGACCTACGTGAAGCGGTTTGGCCACATTCGGGCCGCCGTAGTCAATGATGATTTTCTCCGGACTGGACGTTTTTTCCACCGAATGTTCCGGATCCTCCGCCATGTCCTGCAGATATTCCGACACAAAGGCCGGAGCCAGCGTCAGGTTGATAAATCCCGGCATGACGGCCTCCGCCTTTGCAAAGACAGGACTCCCCTGCAGCCGGGCGGCTACATCCTCCGCGATCCGGATGGGCGCTTTCTGATATTCCTTTTTGGCGGCCAGGGCTCCGTTGCACTGATATTCACACAGATCCGGGCGGCTGGAAACAGAAACTCTTGCGTAGGATCTGCTGTAACCCGCGCTCTCAAATGCCTCTGCCGTTTTTTCCGCAATCAAATCCACCAGTTTTTTCAATTTTTCTTCCTCTCCTTCTTTTTTCCCAGATCACTGTGCTCGATACAGTACTGAATAATGGCCTTTCTTGTAATGATTCCGATAAAAACCCCGTTGTCATCCACAACCGGAACAAAATTCTGCCGCATGGCCACCTGCATCAGATCTTCAATATCACAGTTGATATTGACCGGATCCATTTTCCACCTGCGGCGGACTTTCAGGATATTAATATCCTCGGCCTCGTGCATATTCAGATTATAGTAATCCTTGATGGCCCGCAGAAGATCTCCTTCTGTCAGTGTCCCCACATAATGGCCGTTTTTGTCCAGAATGGGAATCGCCGTGTATTTATGATACTCCATTTTTTCCAGTGCCTGCCGCAACGTACAGGAATCCGGAATATAGGCGGTTTCTGCCTTCGGAGTAATAAAAAACAAAATATTCATGCCTGTTTCTCCTTATCGTTTCCGGTCGGGGCTTACCCTTTGAAAACGAATTCAGTATAATGGAATCCTGGTAAAGTTTCAAGGTTTCAGGAAAGGAGTTCTGTATGGGAGCAAAAGAGGAAAATTACCGGCATCTGGGCGAAACGATGATTAAGAAATTCAGGAAAAGAAACATCGACGCCGTTTACTGTGCCACAAAGGAAGAAGCTGTAAAAAAAATACTGGAGATGATTCCAGAAGAAGAGAGTGTCACCTGGGGAGGCTCTGTTACTCTGGATGAGACAGGTATACTGGACGCCCTGAAAAGTAAAGGCTGCCGGCTGATTGACCGCAGCGAGGCGAAAACACCGGAAGAAAAAAGACAGATGTACGCCAGACAGGTTCTGGCCGACTGGTTTCTGATGAGTACCAATGCCTTCTCCGCGGACGGAGAGCTGGTGAATATAGACGGAAACGGAAACCGCGTCTCTCTTCTGATCCACGGCCCTTCCCACGTCATTGTCCTGGCGGGTATGAACAAATTTGCGCCCACCCTGGAGGACGCGGTGCGAAGAGCCCGCAATGTGGCATCTCCCGCCAACTGCGTCCGGCTGGGGCTGAAGACTCCATGTGCGTTAACCGGGATCTGCGGGGACTGCTCCGATCCCACTATCTGCTGCCAGTTTGTCATTACCCGCCACTCCCGCCATGACGGACGGATGACAGTCATCCTTGTAGGCGAGGATCTTGGCTACTGATTCATCTGGATAGGGAGGAACTTACAAAACACTTTTGGATTTACGCCCCAGGTGCATTGACACGAAACGTGTGCCGCCAGACGCACTGCAAAATCCGCGCGGCAGGGCTTCCTGCCGCGCGGAACCGAAGCAGCGGCAAATTTTCTATAAGGGCTGCCGCCATCTGTATCTGTGAAGCTTTCAGTCCGTCCTCTTACTCTCTCTGCAGCGCCTGGATCGGATCCAGATTGGCCGCTTTCACGGAAGGCAGAAGGCCGAACACAATGCCGATCAGCATGGAAAAGCCGACACCGATCAGGATAGCCGGCACGCTGATGGCCACCGGCGTCCCCGACATATGCGAGATCACATAGGCGAGGACGATGCCGGCTGCTACTCCGAGAACGCCGCCGGTACTTGTCAGCACGACGGATTCTGTCAGAAACTGTCCCAGAATGGTTTTCTTTCTGGCTCCCAGTGCTTTTTTCAGCCCGATCTCCGCAGTCCGCTCCGTCACCGATACCAGCATGATATTCATGACGCCGATGCCTCCCACCAGCAGGGCGATACTGGCGATCCAGATCAGCAGGTTATTGGTGCTGGCACTGAGCTCCTGCTTATTTTTTGCCTTCTCCAGCATGTCCTCCGCGCGGTAGGTGATAGCTGCGTTTCCGGAAGCCGGGCCTTCTGTTCCTGCTTCTGTCCCGTCTGTGCCTTCCTCCGCTCCTGCATCTGCCGTCTCTGCGTCCTGTTCCGCAGAAGCCTCTGCCGGGCTGTAGCCTGTCACAGACTCATTCATCACTTCCGCGACTTCTTTTCCGACATTGCTCATATCATTTGTGGTGACCGCCCTGGCCACACAATTCTGCGGCTCATCATACTGATAAATCACAGGCCAGACGGCGTCCGGAATCATCACCACGCCATTTGCGTTCTGCGCGTAGTTGTAATAATCCATCAGCGAGTTGATTTCCGGACCGCTTGCGCTGCTTTTTACAAGACCCACAACGACAAAAGGTTCATTTTTGACCGTTATCGTTCCGCCGACCGCTCCGCCTTCCGGAAACAGCGCTTCTGCCGCCGTTTCATCCAGAAGAGCCACCTTCCGGAACGCCGGATAATCCGAATCCAGAAAAGGCCGTCCCGATATAACCTGGTATCCCTTCGTGCCGAGGTAATGGGTGTCAATCCCATACACGGCGCCGGAAGAAAGCGCATTGCTTCCGTTTGCGATATTTCCCTCCCAGGATCGTTCCAGATAAAAGGACGCATCCTCCACATCCGGAAAATCCCGGATCCTGTCCATCTGATCCTTCGAGACCGGAGAGATCCCCGCAGGGAGTCCGTAATCCATGTAATAGTCGCTGGAACCCTGCTTCAGGGAGACCGTGACATTATTGTTCCCGGCGCCGATCAGGCTTTTCATAATCTGCTCATTGGTTCCCTTGATCGTGGAAACGATTGCGATAATGGACGCGATGCCGATAATGACCCCCAGCATAGTCAGAAAGGAACGCATTTTATGATTCCAGATTCCCTGAAATGCCAGTCTGATATTTTCACTCATGCCAAGTTCCTCCTCAGGACGTAACCAGTTCCTCTATGGATGCTTCCCTGGTTTTTGCTCCTTCTACTGCCGTCTTTCCGTACGGGAACGCGATCCAGTCCTCGGCAGTAATACCGGATTTCACCTCATAGGAGCCGCCGTTCAATTTTCCGGTTTCAATATACTGCTTCACCAATTTTCCATTTTCGCCTCGCTTCATGACATACTTTTTCCCGTTTTCATCCCGGACAAAAGCCTGATCAATGCTGATGGTATTCCCCCTTTCGGAAAAATCCTGCGCAGAAGCCGGGGATGCCAGCTGAATATTCAGGCTTTCCCCCTCCTTCAGGTCTGCGCCCTTCTCCGCAATCCGGGCGATGAACGGATAGTAAGACTGGCTGACCGAATCGGAATAGCCGGTATCAAATACGCCGCTTGTATCCGGATACGGAGAAATATCCCGGACCTCCGCCTGGTAGGTTCCGCCCGTCTGCCAGGATGTTACCGTGACGGTGTCTCCGTTTCTGACCTTCCCCAGAAACAGCTCCGGAAGTCCTCCCTTTACATAGAGACCCTCGCTTCCGCTGACCTGCAGAAACGCGCTGCCGTCCTGCGGGGGAGACTGGGGATCTCCTGCCTTTATGACTGTCCCGTCCAGTCTGGCAGTTACCTTTCCGCTGTCTAACGCCTCCTGCGTCATCTGAATTTTCAGACGGCTCTCTCTTTCATCCAGCTCCAAATCCTTTAGTGCTTTCTCCTGATCCTTTCTGGACTCGGCAATCTCTTCTTTGGTATAGGAAGCGTCCGGGGAAATCAGCTCCGAACCGCCGGACAGTCCTGCCGAACGATCCGAAGTGTTCCCTTCTGATCCCCCATTGGTTTTCCCGGCTGAACCGGAACTGTCTGAATAATCCGTAAGAAGGTTTAATACCTGCAGGCTTCCCGCAAACGCCGGTTCAGCAGATGGTATTCCGCCTGTGTACACCAGTGAGGCTGTCTGCGCAGCTGTTCCCGCATCCGCTTCTGCCTTCTGTCCGGCTGGTGGCTGTGTCCCTGCACCCACGCTGCTTCCATCCGGTGTTTCCGCATCAGAGGGTTCCGCCTCCGGAGATGTCCCGGAGGGCTCGGCCGTTGGCGCCGGAGGCGTCGCAGAAGGTGTCGGTTCCGGTGTAACGGCAGGAGTTTCGGCAGGAATTTCAGAAGGGGATTCGGTCGGTGTCACAGACGGTTCCTCGGTCGGACTTGCTTCCTGCGCGGAATCCTTCTGTTCCCTGATTCCCGGTTTTCCGTCTCCCGCAAAGCTGACGCAGATTTCTTTGTCCTCCTTCAGCTGCAGGGCATCTCTTCCCCACATTTTTTCACCTGTTGTTCCGCCGTTCTTCCAGGTCAGAAGTTTTCCCGTTACCTTGTCACCTTCATGCGCTTCCAGAAGGAAATAGCAGGTATCTTTTCCCGCGTTTTTTTCCTTCAGCATCGAAAAAAAGGAATCTTCCAGCGTAATACCCGCTCCGTTCCGGACAAGATACCGGTAAGGATGCTCCCTGCTCCCCAGGTTTTCCTCTGCCGTGTCTTCATTAAAAGCCACAGCTTTGCCGTCCAGCCTGTCATAAGCTTCCGACACGGCCAGATCAATTTTCAGCGTATTCTGCCGGGCAAGCTGATCCGCCAGGCTCAGGCTGTCTCCCAGCCACATGCGGAGGATCGGGCTGTCCGGAGAATTTTCCGCGTGTACCTCCAGGGAGAACCAGACCGTCTCCATTTTTCTCTCCTGTGCTTTTTTCTGAAGCATCTCCAGAAAAGACGGCTGGATGGTCGTCTGCTCCAGGCACAGATAGCGGAGCGGATTCCCCTGTGTACCCGCGTCCTCCTCCGTCTCATTCAGCGCTGCCGCGTCTCCCGTCAGATTCGCGTATGTCTTTGACGGATTCTCTTCGTTTTCTACCTCTCCTTCCTCCCCGAATCCTCCGCCGTAATCACCGCCGTCGGCATCTGACACGGGCTTCAGTGTTTTCAGTGTCTCCAGGTTTTTCCGCGCAACTTCCATTTTCAGCTGGATCTGCTGAAGGTTCAGCTTTTCCTTTTCCAGTCCGAGCGCCGTCCTTGACGTATCATATTCCAGCAGAACATCGCCCTTCCGGACGGTCTGTCCTTCCTTTACACAAACCTTCGACACGGTCTCCGCGTCTGTCAGATACACATTCTGCATGGCATCCGTCGTGACGTATCCACTCATCGACGAAGCCGTATCCATCATATACCCGGAATAGCTGATATCATTCACGGAAATGACCAGCGCCGTCCCGGAGGAGGATGTTGTCTTTCTGACCGCCACAGAGATTCCCGCGGCGGCTCCGGAAAGAACAGCAGCTGTCAGGATAACAGAAATCACCTTTTTACTTCTCCCCGTCATGCTCTTCCTCCTTTCCCAGGGCTTCTGTGCCTGCCTCGGAGAGCCTTCCGTCCCGGATGAACACCATCCGCTCCGCCTGCTCCGCGATATGCGCATCGTGCGTGATCATCAAAACGGTAACGCCTTCCTGATTCAGCTGACGAAACAGCTCCATAATCTGCTTCCCGGACGCGGAATCCAGCGCGCCCGTCGGCTCATCCGCAAGAAGAAGCTCCGGATGATTGACCATCGCCCTGGCAATCGCCACCCGCTGCTTCTGCCCTCCGGAAAGCTGGTTCGGTTTGTGCCGCATCCGGTCTCCCAGCCCGACACGCTCCAGCGCCTCCGCCGCCCGTTTCTTCCTTTCATTTCCCGCCACCTTCGCATAAATCAGCGGAAGCTCCACATTCTGAAGGGCGGTCTGGTCTCCAAGCAGCTGAAAATTCTGAAAAACGAATCCGATCTTATGCAGCCGGATGTCCGCCAGCTGGTCATCCGTACAGTCCTTCAGCAGAGCCCCGTCCAGCAGGATTTCTCCGGAAGTCGGTCTGTCCAGACAGCCGATCAGATTCATCAGCGTGGATTTTCCCGAACCGGAGGGTCCCATAACCGCCACATATTCCCCGCTCTCCATAGAAAAATTGATATTCCTGAGCACAGGCGTGACAAGCCTGCCCTGGCCATAATCTTTGCAGATCTCTCTGCATTCCAGAATTTTTCCCATCGGCTGCGCCCCCTTATCCTGCCGCCTCTGTATCGGCGGAACCTGTTTCTCCGGCACCGGACATCTGTCCGGCGTTATTCTCCGCGCCTTCCGTCCCTGTGTCGGTTCCCCGTACTTCCCTGGTTCCGTAATCATTATAGACGCTGGATCCGTAGACCTCGTTACCCGCGCTGGAAGAGAACACGTTTTCCATCTCCGTACCGCTGCCGGAAACTACCGACATATCGGCAGGCATGTCCGCCATCGGGGCAGTACGCATTCCTTCCTCTAGAGAAGAGTCCGGAAAAGCGATGGAATCACTCTCCGAGAGCCCGGAAAGGATCTCCACCGTACCCAGGTTTTCATCCCTGCCGCCTAACGTCACCGCCAGCTTCGTCAGCTTTCCGTCCTTATCCGCCCACACGAAGGGATTCTCCGCATCCGTCTCGTCTACCATATACTCCGGAATCCACAGGCCGTCTTTCTTCCCGGTCTGGCCGACATCCGGTTCCAGATAAACATGCTGTCCCATAATCAGCCCGTCGCTGGAATCCAGATCCACATAAAACGGATAGCTGCTGCTTCCGGAGGCCATATCCGATGACATGCCGTTGTTCTGTCCCGATGAGGGATTGGAAGTATCAATCTTTGATACCGTACCTCTCCATGTTTTGGAAGAATCGGTACGGCTGACCGCCAGCATGGGACTTCCCTCTGCAATCTGGCTGATGTTCTGTTCATTGATGCTGCCCTTAATCCGGTAATCCCCTGATTTCATCACAGTGATAAAGGAATTATCCTGCGTTCCGGATAACGAATCCCCGGCATTTGCTGTTCCGTTCCTGATGCTTTTCACCACACCGTCGATCTCCGATGTGACCGTGGCGTGGGCGATGTTATCATTGAGTTTGTCGATATCCGCCTGTTTGCTCTGAATATCCAGTTCTTTCTGTTTTTCCGCCAGCTGCTGTTCCTGTATCTGAATGGTGTAATTCGCCTGCTCCGCCGCCTTTGCTTTCTTCTGCTGCTTCTGCAGTTCCGCGATGGTGGCATTGATGGAATCCTTTTCGTTATTCAGCCGTTCCAGATCAATCTGCGCCTGCGCAAGACTGTCGTTATACTTATCCGTGTCATAGGTAAAAAGGGGATCCCCCTTTTTGACATTCTGTCCCACGGTGACCAGAACCTCCCTGACGGTGCTGTCTGCTTTTTGTTCAACAGACCAGGTATCCTGGGACTCCACAACTCCGGAGAACCGGTTTACCATACCGGAACCGTCAGCATTTCCGGTCAGAACTGAAACCTTTTCCACATAGGCTGTGTTTTCTCCGTCCGGAGAAGAGCCGCTTCTGCCGTTTCTGAGGCGGAACCCTGCAAAGCCTGCGGCCGCGCACGCAGCCAGCACAATAACCAGAACCACCGTCCGTTTCTTTATCGTTCTACGCATTGGTTTGATCCTCCTGTTCCTCCAATGACTGCAGCAGGGCATCGTACCGCTTCTGATCCGTAATCTGCAGATTTGTCCAGTATTCCCCATCCTGGCAGGTAACAGAAGCATAGGGCTGGCCTTCTGTCCCGACGCGCCACGCGGATGCCTTGTCCGGCTTTGTGCAGGCAAGCAGATCTGCGATCTGCTTCGTCTCCGTCAGCATATAGTCTCTGTACAGACTTTCCTCCTCTGTATCCGCCACAGATGTGCTCAGGTCAATCTTAATCACCTGGTCGGCGGAAAAACCGGTTTTTTCCAGCTTTTCCGTATCCACTCCCTGACTTTTCAGATACTGCAGCGTCTCTGAAAATTCCGGATAGATATAGAAGCTCTGATTTTCCACGTATATTCCGTTTAAATCTTTTCCATTATTTTCAAAAACCGCCAGAAACAGCGGCGTCTCCTCCCGCAGCTCCTGATAAGACAGGCGATTCATGTCCCGGCGGATGCAGGCGGCCAGCATCCGGATATTTTCGCTTCCGGACAGGCTTTCTCCCTTCTGTTCATAATCACCGGAAATCCATCTCTCCAGCGAGACGTCCGTGTAGCGGGACGGATCCAGATAATTGGCCGGATAATAACCCTCTCTCCATGTTTCGTCTTTCCCCAGGCTGTCCAGCATGTCGGACACCTCGGAGGTTGAAATTTCGTAATACCGATAGTGAACTCTGCCGCTTTTCATCCGGAAGGCCACCTGGACAGACGTCGTGTTTTCCGACCCGGAGCTTTCCGTACCCTCTGTATAACTTCTGACCGCCTGGTATACCGGCTCAAAATTTTCTGTAAAGCTTTTCTCCAGGGTGCTGCGCTCGTATATATCCGGCTGCTGAATGGAAGAGCCGAAATCATCCATAGATACAGGAACATAAACAGCCATTGCCCCGATCTTTTCTTCCGCAGGGAGCCAGCGGTCAATACGAAAAGGATCCGCCGCAAAAAAGACCAGAATGCCGGAACATAAAGCCACCGTAACGGCAAGGGATCTCCAGTGCTTCCGGATACTCTTTAAATCCACATGAATGATAAACTCCAGAATCCCGTTAAAGATAAATGCCAGGAGCAGCGTAAAAACAACCACGAAAGGAATCGAGACCTCGCCGGTTCCGTCACCGGAAAGTACACCCAGCATCATCCCTGCGCCGACCGCAGCCGGAACCGTGACCGCGGTTTTCAGAATTTTTTCCATCCCCGGAAAAGAAAGTGCATTGCCTGCCGCCTCCGATGGCCGTCTGCGGTAAAGCAGATACGCCGCCAGAAAAGCCCCTGCCAGATAAACGGCCAGAACCACCAGGGACAGCACATGGGGCACAAAAGCTCCCTCCGTGTCCAGAAGCCCGGCATTCTGAATCAACAGGGTGAACGGAGAAAGCCAGAGGCTGAGACGAACGGTACTGTTCGTAACGGCGCCTCCGACAGAAGGAAAGAACACGGATGTCATCCCATAGAGAAGAACAGAAAGCGCCGGACCGTAAAGCAGATAGCAGATCATCAGCAGTATGCCTACCAGGATTCTTCCGGCGAGAACCATGGCGAGAACACAGAAGGAATAGACCGCCGAAAAACCCAGAATATCTATGGCTATAGAGGAAAACGTAATCCGCACGGCATCCGCCGTGACATTTCCGTAAACCGCTCCGATTCCGAACAGAGAAATCAGCACCGCCGCCAGATACGGAACCACGGCAGAGAACCACCCCACAAGATAATGCACCAGGAAGGCTTTTTCTCTTTTCAGGGTAAGGCTCTGGTAAAAATCACTCTTCTCCCGGCTGTCCAGAAAGGAAAACACTACTCCGGCCGCAATGACCGCGGCAATCAGCACCGCGGCGATGGTCAGAGGGTTTCCGTTTCCCAGAACAGCGGACACCGCGCGCAGGTTCTGCCCTGCCATTTCCGATTTCGGCATCCCGTTATAGACGTCCCTCCTGGTGCTCTGCAGCATAAGCAGATAACAGACCGGATACAGGAAAAGCGCGGCGACAGAAATCAGCGCCGGCAGCCAGGCATTCTGTCGCAGCTCATTCCGAATCATTTTACGCAATGATATTTTTGATGTCATACCCGGCCACCTCCGTCTCCGTAATAAATATCTCCTCCAGTGTAAGCGGAAGCTCCTCCGCAAAAACAGGATCCACTGACTGCACCCTTGCCAGGATGACGTCTCTGTCTCCCCTGACCACAAACGTCAGCATAGACCCCCTCTTATCCATGCGCACAATATCCAGATCTGCCAGAAGCTGTTTCTCCGCTTCCGGATCACGGATCACGCACTGCACTTTCTGCATGTTCATCTTCAGATCGGACAGATTCTCCGAAAACAGAATACCGCCCTGGTGCAGAAGTCCCACATGATCGCAGAAATCTTCCAGCTCCCGCAGATTGTGGGAAGCCACCACGGGAACAAACTCCCTGTCCAGCATCTCTGTGGCGAAAATGCTCTTTACCGCCTGGCGCATCACCGGATCCAGTCCGTCAAAGGTCTCATCGCAAAACAGATACTTTGTCCCGGTACAGATGCCAAGAAGCACGGAAAGCTGTTTTTTCATCCCTCTGGAGAAAGTCCGTATTTTCTGATTTTTCTGCAGGCCGAACCGGCCCATCAGTTCTTCAAACCTCTCGCAGTCGAAGCCCGGATAAACGACCCGGTACAGCTCCGTCATACTTTCGGCCGTGGCATTGACCGGAAAATACCCGGCGTCCGAGATAAAACAGATTCTGCTCTTTGCGGCTTCATTCTCCCACACCGGCTCCCCGTCAATCCGGATTTCCCCGCTGTCCGGACGAAGGACACCGGCAAGCATCCGCAAAAGCGTGCTTTTTCCGGCCCCGTTTGTACCGACCAGGCCGAAAACCTCACCGTCCCGGATCCTGCAAGTCAGATCTCTGACCGCCTCCACACCTGCAAAGGCTTTTGACACCTGTATTACTTCAATCATACGGCGTTCTCCTCCTCTCCCTCATTTTCATAAATACCTCCGAGTATTTTTTCACAGGCCGCCCTGCCAATCCCAAGCTTCTTCCCTTCCTGCAGCAGATCTCTCAGCCTGTCTTCCCATTCCCTTCTCCTGTTTTTCATCAGGGCACCGCTTCCGGACACAAAATTACCACGGCCCCTGACCGTGTAAATGTAGCCGTCGTGCTCCAGAATCGAATAGGCCTTCTGTATGGTATTCGGATTGATAGACAATTCCTGCGCCATCTGTCTGACGGAGGGAAGCTGCTCATCCTCCTGCAGGACGCCGGTCAGAATCAGCATTTCATAGCGCGCCACAATCTGCTCGTAGATCGGGCGTCTGTCCTGATAATCAATGGAAATCACGCAAGCCACCTCTCTTTCCGTTTGCTTTAAGTGTACTATAACACGTAGTACACGCAGCCGTCAATCTCTATCTTCCCCTGCGGCACAAATTGCTTTTCGTCTCCGACTTCCGTCTGTCAGACGGAGCAGTGCAGATAATTCCATCTCTGCGCTTCTGTGTTCTTACGCCTTCCGCCCGCCGGAAGCGGCCGGAAGGCGCACCTGCAGGACAAGAGCCCACGGATACAGAAAAAAGCAGCCCCCGCTGTTCCGGGGACTGCCCTGTTTTTTCTTTATAAAACGGATATCCGAGATGCATCCTGCTTTGTTATTCGTTTTCGTTTTCCGGAACCCGGATTCCCAGCTCTTCCAGCTGTTTGTCCTCTACCGGAGCCGGCGCGTCGGTCATCAGGTCTGACGCGTCCTTTACCTTCGGGAAGGCGATAACATCGCGGATGGAATCCGCCTGCGCCATCAGCATGACAAGACGGTCAAGGCCATAGGCAAGGCCTGCGTGCGGAGGAACGCCGTATTTGAAAGCGGTCAGCAAAAAGCTGAACTGTTCCCAGGCTCTTTCCTTTGTAAACCCAAGAACCTCAAACATCTTCTCCTGGATATCGTTCTGGTGGATACGGACAGAGCCTCCGCCGATCTCAAAGCCGTTCAGGGTAATATCATAGGCCTTTGCCCGGACACTGCCCGGATCGGTGTCTATTTTATCCCAGTCCTCTTCCATCGGCATGGTGAACGGATGGTGCATCGCCATAAACCGGTTTTCCTCATCGGACCACTCCAGCAGCGGGAATTCCACAATCCACAGGAAGTGGAAATCATCCTTCCGAACCAGTCCGAGCTCGTCACGGAAATGCAGACGAAGCTGACCCAGAACGTTCCAGACAATTTTATTGCGGTCGGCGGCAAACAGAAGCAGATCCCCCTTCTCGCCGTCCATGGCTTTGACCAGCGCATTCTGCTGTTCCTCAGTCATAAATTTGGCAAACGAAGACTTTACGGTCCCGTCCGTCTTCATCTGAATCCAGGCAAGTCCTCCGGCGCCGTTTCCCCTGGCCATCTCGACCAGTTTGTCGATCTGCTTGCGGCCCATGTCTCCCTGGCCTTTTACGTTGATTCCCCGGACGGACCCGTCTCTTTTTGCAAGAGCATTCCGGAACACAGGGAACTCGCTGTCCTTTACCGTCCCGGAAACATCCACCAGCTCCATACCGAACCGTACATCCGGCTTATCCGACCCGAACCGGTTCATCGCGTCGATCCATGTCATTCTCGGAATCGGAAGAGGAATATCCACTCCCAGCGCATGCTTAAAAAGATACTGCAGAAAACGTTCATTGACGTCAATGACGTCCTCGACATCCACGAAGGAAAGCTCCATGTCAATCTGTGTAAACTCCGGCTGACGATCCGCGCGCAGATCCTCGTCCCGGAAGCAGCGGGCCAGCTGTATATACCGGTCATAGCCGGAGCACATCAGAAGCTGCTTGAACAGCTGCGGAGACTGCGGCAGCGCGTAAAAGCTTCCCGGATGAACACGGCTGGGAACCAGATAATCTCTGGCTCCTTCGGGTGTGCTTTTTCCCAGCATCGGTGTTTCCAGCTCCAGAAAGCCCTCCTGATGGAAAAACTCACGGGTCAGATAGGCAACCTCTGACCGCAGAATCATATTTCTCTGTAAATCCGGACGGCGAAGATCCAGGTATCTGTATTTCAGACGCACATCATCCCGTGTCCTGCTTTCCTCTTCGACCGGGAACGGCGGAGTCTCCGCCTCCGCGAGAATTCTAAGGTAGGAAACACGAACCTCCATGGTTCCGGTGGCAAGCTTTTCATTTACGGCACCTGCCCGGCGTCCCACGATTCCTCTGACGGCAATCACATATTCCGAGCGGAGCTTCGCCGCTTTCTCGAAACCGGCGTCATCAATCGTGCCGTTTTCAAAAATCAGCTGCATGATACCGGAACGGTCGCGGAGATCAACAAAAATAATGCCCCCCTTATTCCTGCTCTTCTGCACCCAGCCCATCAGGGTGACTTCTTTTCCGATCTCCTGTTCCGTAACTTCTCCGCAGCGATGGGACCGCTTCATACCTTTCATGGATTCCGCCATGCCTGTTTCCTCCTGCTTTTCTTTATTCTGATAGTCCTGACTGATTTTCTGACGCCGCAGGCGCTTACTCAGCGGGCAAATATGTCTACGATCTCCGTGTAGCCCTCGGCTTCCAGCTGTTCCTTCTGGAACTTTCTGTTTTTCTTCATGACCAGAAGATTGACTACCATTCCCCGTCCGCGCTCTTCCATGGCCTGACTGATCACCTGCCGGATTTTTTCATCCGGAAGCTTCTTCTCCAGAAGATAGGCTTTCCGCACCGCCGCGTCCGGAATCTGAAAATTTCTTTCCAAAAGGAGCATGACGATCCGTAAATTTTCCTACCATGCCGTCATAACGTCCGCCTCCGCCGACAGACCCGCCGTACTCGTCCATGGAAATTTCAAAAATAGGTCCCGTATAATAGGACATGCCGCGAACCAGCGTAAGATCGAAGGCGATTTTGAAATCCGCCGTCTTTACGGCATCCACACTGTTCATAATTGTCATCAGACCGTCCGCGCAGTCCGGATCCAGGAACCCGTCCAGCTTTTCCTTTACGAAACGCACGCCGTCAATATCAGGCGTCACTGTGAGAAACAGTTCTCTGCACTTTTCCACAGCCTCTTTGGGGAATCCTTCTTTTTCCAGTTCCTCCGCCACACCGTCCAGACCGATTTTATCCATCTTGTCCAGAACGATGAAAACCTCGTCCCAAGCCTCCTCCGGAAAACCGCAGTATGCCGCAGCCGCCTTGAGAATCCGGCGGTCATTGATCCGTATGGTAAAATTACGGAAGTCCAGCTTTCCCAGCAGTGTGGTGGTGGCAAGGATCAGCTCGATCTCCGCCAGGTTGGAAGCCTCGCCCAGAATATCAATATCACATTGCATAAACTGGCGGAACCGTCCTCTCTGCGGACGGTCCGCGCGCCAGACATTTCCCATCTGCAGCGCCTTAAACGGACTGGGAAGTGAGGCCGCATTATTGGCATAATAGCGAGAGAGAGGAAGTGTCAGATCATAGCGCAGGCCGCTGTCAGCCAGATCCGCCTCTGTGCTGTTTTCGTTGATTTTAAGCTTCTCACCGCGCTTCATAATCTTGAAAATCAGCTTCTCGTTTTCTCCCCCTTGCTTGCTGTTCAGGTTTTCAATATGTTCCACGCAGGGTGTTTCCATGGACAGAAAGCCGAACCCCTGATACGTGGTGCGGATCAGCTGCTGCACATATTCCCGGATCTGCATTTCCCCGGGCAGGATATCCTTCATGCCTGTGACAGGCTTTTTTGTCAATGTCATAATGATTTCCAGACTCCTTTCACGTTTTCCGATACTTCCGGAAGCTTCAGGCTCCCGTCCTCGCTCTGATGCATCACCCTCTGAAAAGCCAGAAAAACCCTGAGGTCGAAATCCTTCATATCTTCCGTCATCAGCTCCATAGCCTTTTCCGGGCTGTAGGCCTTTCGATAGGCCCGGTCGGAAACCAATGCACAGAATACATCACAAACCCTCAGAATGCAAGCCCCGACAGGGATGTTCGGACCAGCCAGATTGTCCGGGTAGCCGCTTCCGTCGTAATTCTCATGGTGAAACAGCACATCCTCGCAGATTTCCTCGTCAAACCCGTGGCGTTTCAGGATCTCATAGCCCTTCATGGGGTGCATGCGGACAGAATTCATCTCCTCCACAACCAGCGGATCCTCCTTCTGAAACGCCTGGTTCAGTTCCGCCTTTCCGATGTCATGCAGAAATCCCGCGACCGCCAGATTTTCACATTTTTCTTCCGGGAGCTTCAGCTCCTTTGCCACCTCGTAGGCAAGGTTGCTGACCTGCTTCCCGTGCTCCAGCTGAGCCTCCACGGAAAAGATCAGAAGGTGGCGGTTATTCCGGTACTTTCTCTGCTTTCTTCCTGCCGCTTCCGGTTCTGCCTGCTTTTTCCTTTTGTGCGCATTCTTTTTTCCGGAGTCTTTTTTTCTCTCTGCTTTCTTCTTTTTCGTCATAGCTTTTCCCGACGGATTTCCATCCTTACCTTCTCCGCTTCCTCCCGCTTTCTCTGAAGCATTTCATCCAGTCTGCCGATGTAATTTCCGAGATCCTTCACATTTTCCACCCGATCAATACGCCTGCCCCCATGAAAGACAAACTTCGTGGAGGCCCCGCTCCCGGCAGCCATGATGGTCTGCTTTTCTTCCATAATCAGGATGTTGTAGAGTCCTTCCTTCCCTTCCTTTGCGTAGCCCACGTTTTCAAAATTTCCGGCCATATTTTTCTGCCTGTACAGGTAGTACGGATGCATTCCCATATCTCCTGCGCAGCCCGCCGTCCGGTCCATGATGGCATCCGATGCCTCAAAAGAAACCGGAACATACTCCTCCCGGAAAAGGTTCAGCCTGGCCGCCCGCTTCAGGGCAAGGGCATGAACCGTAAGGCTGTCCGGCTCCAGGCGCCGGATCCGTGAAAGCGTCCGCTCCACCTCCAGCTGTCCCTCGCCGGGAAGCCCTACTATCAGATCCATATTGATATTGGAAAAGCCCATGCTGCGGGCCATGAGGAATTTTTCTTCCGTTTCCTCCACGGTATGTCTTCGTCCGATCAGATCCAGCGTCTTCTGGTTCATCGTCTGCGGATTCACTGATATTCTGCTCACCGGAAATTCCCGGAGAGCCTTCAGTTTTTCCTCCGTGATGGTATCAGGCCGCCCCGCTTCCACGGTAAATTCCTTTACCGTCTCCATCGGAAACAGTTCCTGCAGGACAGACAGCAGCTGTCTTAACTGATCCGGCGTGAGAGATGTCGGCGTTCCGCCGCCGACATAAACGGTATCGAGACGTCTCCCCTTCATCATCCCGGAAATAAAACGCAATTCCCGAAAAAGTGCCTCCAGATATTCCTGAACCATTCCGCCGAACCGGTTCATCGGATGAGAGCCGAAAGAACAGTACAGACAGATGGAGGGACAGAACGGGATCCCCACATAAAGGCTGTAGCCGTTTTCCGCATCCATACCCGCCAGAATCCGCCTTTCACGTTCGGCGGTTTCCAGGGCAAGGGCAGCCTTTTTTTCACTGATAAAATACGTTTTCCCTGTCTGCGTAAGAATTTCTTCTTCCGTCTTTCCCTCTTCCAGAAGACTTGAAAAAATCTTTGTGGGGCGGATCCCGGTCAGATCTCCCCACGGAAGATCCCTTCCCGTCATCTGACGAAGCGATTTGTAAACCAGCTGCTTTACCTTATTTTTACAGGAGATACGATCCGCCGGATCATCCAGAAGCACAACCGCCGACCATGGCTCCCGGGGAAGAGCACTGTCCCAATTTCCGGAAGCTGTCCTTCCAAAAGTAAAACCGACGGACGTGCCCTGATACGAAATATGGAATTCCGCATCCGGCATATCCTCCGGTTTTTTCTGATCCTCATACCAGATCGTAATTTCCGCCTCCGGAAAAAAAGCCTTCAGCAGGGAATAGATATCATATTCAAATTTCCGCTCGTTCAGACACAGACCGAATTTATACTGCAAGGGGATTATACTTCCTTTCCTCTTCTATACGAGTAAACGAATCATGTCCGGGAAAAACATCGATATCCGCCGGAAGTTCTTTTAAAAGCCGACGCACACTGGACTGAATGGCCGCCGAACTTGATGTGGGAAAATCTGTTCTTCCGTAGGACTCACAGAAAAGAGTGTCTCCGGTAAAGGCCATCTTCTGATCCGGTATATAGTAACAGCAGCTCCCCCTTGTATGTCCCGGCGTGTGCAGCACATGGA
Source organism: uncultured Lachnospiraceae bacterium (assembly GCA_902756775.1). Classification (GTDB taxonomy): domain Bacteria; phylum Bacillota; class Clostridia; order Lachnospirales; family Lachnospiraceae; genus Bilifractor. The sequence goes on from CACVSR010000038.1 coordinate 18,326, forward strand.
TTTCCATCCCCGCGAGCTGCAGCACATCCCCGTCCTTCAGCAGACGGTCTGCCTTCGTGGACACAGATAGTCCCTGCCAGCCGGAAAGATTCCACTCCGGATTTTCCAGAACGGCCTCTTCCTCTTCTTCCGCATAGACAGGAACCGCGTATTTTTTTCTGACTTCCTCCAGAGCAAGAATGTGATCAAAATGCCCGTGTGTCAAAAGGACAGCCACCGGCTTCCCCTCCATGTCCGAGATTTTCCGGAAAATTCTTTCCGCGGCATCCGCCGGATCAATCAGAAGAAGCTCCTTTGTCTCCGGATTTTCCAGAAAATAAACATTGGTCATCACCGGTCCGAGAACCAGACTCTGCAGCTTTGCCTTCATATCTATTTACCCCTTGGAACGTTCTACCTCGTTGACATTATTGACCTGGCGGATTTTATTCAGCAGTTCCTTCAGCTCCTCTCTGCAGTAAACCGAAAATCCCATCTCTATCGTAGCCGCGCCCTGCCTGCTGGTGCGGACATTCATAGAAGTCACGTCAATTTTTCTCTCGGTAAAAATTTTGGAGAGATCCACCAGAAGACCGGTTCTGTTATCCGCGTAAATATTGATAGTTACCGGATAAGAGGTGTCCTTCTCCTGCTCCGGCGCCCACTCCGCCTCGATCAGCCTGCTTCTCTCGCTTTCCGGAAGAGAGATAATATTGATGCAGTCTGTGCGGTGGATGGTAATTCCTCTTCCCCTGGTGACAAACCCCACAATTTCATCACCCGGAATCGGGCTGCAGCATTTGGAAAACCGCACGGCGACATCATGAATGCCCCGAACCGTGATTCCTCCCTTATGTTCGGCAGTTTTCTGCGTTTCTCCGGCGTGCTGCTCCGCATTTCCCAGAACATCCTGGTCTGTAATATGAGCCTTCTGATCCTTTTCCCAGACCTCCAGAAGCTTATTCAGCACCTGACCTTCCTTCAGGCCTCCGTGCCCGATCGCTGCCAGAACCGAATCCCAGTCCTGGAACCCGTATTTGTTCATGACCTTGGAGGTATATTCCGGCCTGGTCAGCTCGCCGATATTTTTCCCCTTCACGTGGGCGTAGCCGGCAAGCATCTCCTTGCCCTTTAAAATATTGTCTTCCTTCTTCTCCTGACGGAACCAGCGGTTGATCCGGTTTTTGGCCTGCGTGCTCTTGACAACCTTCAGCCAGTCCCTGCTGGGTCCCCGTGAATTCTGGGAAGTGATGATTTCCACACGGTCTCCGTTGTGAAGCTCTGTCTCAATCGGCACAAGCTTTCCGTTGACCCTGGCTCCCACCATTTTATTCCCCACAGCAGAGTGAATCGAATAGGCAAAATCAATGGTACAGGAACCGGCTGGAAGCGTCTTTACATCTCCGGCCGGAGAGAAGCAGTAGACATTCTCGTTGAACAGGTTCAGGTCGCTTTTCAGCAGGCTCATAAACTCCTTGTTGTCGGACATGTCCTGCTGCCACTCCAGAATTTCCCGGAGCCAGTTCAGCTTTTCCTCTTCCTGTTTCTTTTCCGTCTCCGGTGTTTTTCCGTCAGAAGCTTCCTTGTATTTCCAGTGCGCGGCGATACCGAATTCCGCGACCCGGTGCATCTCAAAGGTCCGGATCTGAATTTCAAACGGTTTCCCCTCCGGGCCGATCAGCGTCGTGTGAAGGGACTGGTACATATTCGGCTTGGGCATGGCGATATAGTCCTTGAAACGCCCCGGTATCGGCGTATACATTTCGTGGATAACGCCCAGCGCCGCGTAGCAGTCCTTTACCGTCTCCACAATGATCCGGACCGCAAACAGATCGTAGATCTGATCCAGCGTCTTATCCTGATTCACCATCTTTTTGTAGATGCTGAAAAAGTGTTTGGCTCTCCCGCTGATCTGCGCCTCTATCCCGGCGTCGTCGATGTGTTTTTTCACATCCGCGACGATGCGGTCGACAAACGCCTCCCTCTCCGAC
>CACVSR010000039.1 GCA_902756775.1 uncultured Lachnospiraceae bacterium
AATTCATCCCGTTTACTGTTTAAAGGATTGTCTTTCGACAAACTCAAAAATTTTTTGAACTTTCGAGGATGTGTTTTACTGTTCAGTTGTCAAGGAACTGTTTTATCTTCTTTCGAAGATTTTGTTTGCTGTTTTGTGACAGCTTGTTCATATTACTACGCATTTTCTTTCTTGTCAACACTTTTTTTAAGTTTTTTCAAAAAAGAAAACGGAGAAGGAGGGATTTGAACCCTCGCGCCGGTTTCCCGACCTACACCCTTAGCAGGGGCGCCTCTTCGGCCTCTTGAGTACTTCTCCTCAAGCCACACTGTCAAGCATGTACTGAATTTAACCCCTTCACAAAAAAGTGAAAAAATTAAAGCCTCACTCGCGTGACGCGTAGCTTATTATATGAAATATGCCTTCTTTTGTCAATTATTTTTTTCTTTTAATATTCAACAATTTTTACCCTGGTTTTTTATGCCAGTTTTTTCCAGCGCAATATCATAGATATTGTGCCCTTTTGCATCAATCGCCACAATAACCGGGAAATCCTCTACCTTCAATTTTCGGATAGCTTCTGTCCCCAGATCTTCGTAAGCAATAATTTCCGATGAAACAATTCTTTTCGACAGCAGAGCTCCTGCTCCTCCGACCGCGGCAAAATAAACACAGCCATTTTTGATTATCGCGTCAGTAACAGCCTGTGTACGTCTTCCTTTCCCGATCATTCCCTTCATCCCCAGATCCATCAGCTCCGGAGCATACTTATCCATCCTGCCCGCTGTTGTAGGTCCGGCAGAACCGATAACCCTTCCCTCTCTTGCCGGAGAAGGACCCATATAATAAATAATACTGCCCTTAATCGGAAACGGAAGAGACTCTCCCCGCTGCAATGCCTCCATCATACGCTTATGTGCCGCATCTCTTGCCGTATATACAATTCCTGTAAGATACACATAGTCTCCCGCCTGTAATTTTCTGATATCATTTTCACTCAAGGGAAGCTGAATTTTATTTTCCACTTATTCCACCTCTGAAAAATAAACTGCTGTCTCTCCGGAACATATTAACATAACTACTTCTGAAAAAAGATTCCTGACTTTTCCGGCTTACAGCACTCTTACCGCATGTCGGTTGACATGGCAGCACATATTGACGGCCACAGGAAGGCCTGCGATATGCGTTGCATAAACATTAATATTGACTCCGAGTGCTGTGACAGTTCCTCCCAGTCCTCCCGGTCCGATCCCTAAACGGTTAATGCGTTCCAGCAGTTCTTCTTCCATCGCTCGAACATAGGGAATCTCCGAGTGCTGTCCCGCAGGTCTGGTCAGCGCCCTTTTCGCCATAATAGCAGCTTTCTCAAAAGTTCCGCCTATTCCTACTCCTACATAAACCGGTGGACAGGAATTCGGCCCGGCTTCCTCCACGGTACGAACAATCGCATCTTTTACACCTTCTATTCCCTGCGCAGGCTTCAGCATATAAATACGGCTCATATTTTCACTGCCAAAGCCCTTCGCTGTCACTGTCAGTTTTATCTGATCTCCGGGAACAACAGAATAATATACAACAGCCGGAGTATTATCCCCGGTATTTGTACGAATCAGCGGATCCTCAACCACAGACTTTCTGAGATATCCCTCCTGATATCCCCTTCGTACCCCTTCCTGAATGGCATCTTCTATATAACCGCCTTCAACATGCACATCCTGGCCAATATCGGCAAAGACAACAGCCATACCCGTATCCTGGCATATGGGAATTCTGTCCTCACGGGCAATCTTCAGATTTTCTTCCAACTGACAAAGAATCTTCTTTCCCAGAACCGAATTTTCCTTCTGAACCGCCTGATCCATACAGAATTTCATATCATCTGACAGCTGATAATTAACCGAGATACACATCTCTTTCACTGCATTTTTGATATCTTCCGCCTGAACTGTACGCATGTTAAAACCCCATATCCGACTCTGTATTCAAAGATCCTGGTTTTCCTCTTCTTCCTGGACTATATCCTCGGAATCAGCTTCCTCCGAATCCGTTTTATCCTCCGCAGAATCATCTTCTCTAACCTTGGCAATACCTGCCACAGAATCCTTTACATCCATCAGTTTGACGCCGGTTGCCGAACGACTGAGTACAGAAATTCCATCTACCGGTGTACGAATAATAATTCCTCCGGAAGTAATCAGCATAACCTCATTGTCCCTGTTTACCGCCTTGACACCGACCAGATCTCCTGTCTTTTCCCGCAGACCGATACACTTTACACCGTACCCGCTCCGGCCCTGAACATGAAAATCATCGAATGCCGTAAGCTTTCCGATTCCGTTTTCCGTCGCAAAAAGCAGATAATCACCCTGTGACCGGAGCTGCATCCCAATAACTTCATCATTTTCTCTCAGACGGATTCCAAGGATTCCCATAGAACCTCTTCCGGTTGCGCGCACTTCTGATTCCCTAAACCGGATTGCCATTCCCTTTTTCGTTGCAAAAAAGATATCCTGTTCTCCATCCGTGTATTTCACTTCGATCAGATCGTCACCCTCTCTGAGGGTAATGGCAGCCAGTCCGCTTTTCCGCATATTCCGGAAAGCCGGTACCGGTGTTTTTTTCACCAGTCCCTGCTTTGTCGCCATAATAATGTACTGATCTTCTCTGAATTCCCGGATCGGTATCACGGCAGTAACCTTTTCTTCCGGCATGAGCTGCAGAAGGTTCACAATGGCAGTACCTCTTGATGTCCGGGAAGCCTCCGGGATCTCATAAGCCTTCATGGTATAAGCACGACCCAGATTTGTAAAAAACATCAGATAATCATGAGACATGGTCATAAACAGATCTTCAATGCAGTCATTATCCAGTGTCTGCATTCCCTTAATCCCCTTGCCTCCACGATTCTGGCTGTGAAAATTATCCGGTGACATTCTTTTGATATAGCCCAGATGAGAGAGAGTAATAACTGTATTTTCTTTTGGAATCAGATCCTCTGTGGAAATATCATATTTATCCACACCGATTCTTGTTCTGCGCTCGTCTCCGTATTTATCCGCAATTTCCTGTATTTCATCCCGGATAACACCGAGAAGAAGCTTTCTATCCGAAAGAATGGCCTTATACTCCATTATTTTTTTCTGTAAATCATCATATTCCGCCTGCAGCTTCTCTCTTTCCAGACCTGTCAGTGTGCGCAGACGCATATCCACAATCGCCTGTGCCTGCGGCTCCGTAAAATCAAATTTAGAGATCAGATTGGTTTTAGCTTCTGCGGTATTTGCGGAAGCACGAATGGTATGGATAACCTCATCAATAATATCCAGGGCTTTCAGAAGTCCTTCCAGAATGTGTGCTCTTTCCTGCGCTTTGTTCAGGTCATACTGCGTTCTTCTGGTGATAACTTCTTCCTGATGCTTCAGATAATACCTGAGCATATCCAGAATATTGAGGATCTTTGGCTGGTTATCCACAAGGGCAAGCATAATAACACCAAAAGTATCCTGCAGCTGTGTATGCTTATACAGCTGGTTCAGAATCACATTGGCGTTTGCATCCCTGCGCAGTTCTATAACCACCCGCATTCCCTCTCTGCTGGAATGATCATTGACAGCGGTTATCCCATCTATTTTTTTGTCGCGGACAAGTTCTGCTATTTTCTCAATCAGGCGGGCTTTATTCACCATATAGGGAAGCTCGGTAATGATAATCTGGCTCTTTCCATTTGGCAGAGTCTCGATTTCCGTAATCCCGCGCACACGGATTTTTCCCCTTCCTGTGCGGTAGGCTTCCTCTATTCCCCTGGTTCCCAGAATTTCCGCCCCTGTGGGAAAATCCGGTCCCTTGACAATGGATAAAATTTCATTAATATCCGTATCTCTGTCTTCCTCTACCCGATTGTCAATAATTTTAACAACAGCAGCAACCACCTCTCTGAGGTTATGCGTAGGAATATTAGTGGCCATTCCAACTGCGATACCCGAAGCGCCGTTTACCAGAAGATTCGGAATTCTTGAGGGAAGAACTGTAGGCTCCTTTTCCGTATCATCAAAATTCGGTACAAAATCCACGGTATCTTTATTCAGATCCCTTACCATTTCCATGGATATTTTAGACAGCCTGGCCTCCGTATATCGCATGGCAGCTGCTCCGTCTCCATCCACCGAACCGAAATTTCCGTGTCCATCCACCAGCGGATAACGCATGTTCCAGTCCTGCGCCATAGTAACCAGAGCACCGTAAATAGAGCTGTCGCCATGCGGATGATATTTTCCCATTGTATCACCGACGATACGCGCGCATTTTCGGTGAGGCTTATCCGGTCCGTTATTCAGCTCTATCATAGAATAAAGAATTCTTCTCTGAACGGGCTTCAAACCGTCCCGTACATCCGGCAGAGCACGAGAGGCAATGACACTCATGGCATAATCGATATAGGAATCCTCCATTTTCTTTTTCAGATCTACTTCTTCTATGTTGTCAAAGACTTTATCGTCTGCCATTTTTATCTCCTTATCTTCCGCTGCTTAACCATTTCTCTTTTCCTGCCGGAACCGGCAATAATATTATATGTCCAGATTTTTAACATCCTTGGCACGTTCTTCAATAAATTCCCGGCGCGGCTCTACCTTGTCACCCATCAGTGTGGTAAAGGTAAGATCTACCTCCGATGCGTCATCATTATCCATGTTGACGCGAAGGAGAACTCTGTTTTCAGGATCCATGGTTGTTTCCCACAGCTGGTCTGCATCCATCTCTCCCAAGCCCTTGTAGCGTTGAATTTTATTGGACGAATCTCTGCCTATTTCGGACATGATTTTGTTCAGCTCTTCATCGCTGTAAGCATACCAGACCTTTTTGTTTTTCTCGATTTTATACAGAGGTGGTTTTGCAAGATAAACATGTCCCTGCTTAATCAGCTCCGGCATGAACCGATAAAGAAACGTAAGCATAAGCGTGGCAATATGTGCCCCGTCTACATCGGCATCCGTCATAATGATAATTTTGTCATAGCGAAGCTTCGAGATATCAAAATCCTCATGGATGCCTGTTCCAAACGCAGTAATCATGGATCGAATCTCCGCATTGCTGTAGATTCTGTCCAATCTTGCCTTCTCAACATTCAGAATTTTTCCCCGAAGCGGAAGAATCGCCTGCGTTCTTCTGTTTCGTGCGGTTTTCGCGGAACCCCCTGCAGAATCTCCCTCTACGATAAATATTTCACAGTTTTCCGGATTTTTATCCGAGCAGTCTGCAAGCTTTCCTGGCAGCGAAAGGCCATCCAGGGCTGTTTTTCTTCTGGTCAGTTCTCTGGCCTTTCTTGCCGCTTCTCTGGCTCTCTGCGAAACTACGGATTTTTCAATAATAATTTTTCCGATATCCGGATGCTGCTCCAGATAAACACCAAGCTGCTGACTGACAATAGCATCTACAGCCCCTCTTGCCTCACTGTTTCCGAGCTTTTGCTTGGTCTGTCCCTCAAACTGAGGATCTTCAATTTTAACGCTGACAATCGCTGTCAGTCCTTCACGGATATCTTCTCCGGAAAGGTTTTCCTCACTGTCCTTCAACAGCTTCATCTTTCTTCCATAATCATTAAAGGTTCTTGTAATGGCCTGCCGGAATCCTACGATATGCATGCCGCCTTCCGGTGTAAGGATATTATTGACAAATCCATACACCGTCTCATTATAGGAATCATTATGCTGCATGGCAACTTCCACCATGACTCCGTTCTGCATCCCCTCAAAATACATAATATCCGGGTACAGGGCCTCATTGCTTCGGTTCAGATACTGAACAAATTCCCGAATGCCTCCCTCGTAATGGAAAACTTTTTCTTTTTCTTTTCCTTCCCGGATATCCCGAAGTGTAATTTTCAGACCGCGGGTAAGAAAAGCGGTTTCTCTGAGACGTGTTTTTAACACGTCAAAATCATAAACCGTATCCTCAAAAATAGTCTCATCAGGCTTAAAATCCACACGGGTTCCGGATAAATCCGGATTACAGTCGCCGACAACCTTCAGCGGGTACATGGTTTTCCCACGCTCATAACGCTGTTTATAAATTTTTCCCTCATGAAAAATCTGAACTTCCAGCCAGTCTGAGAGGGCATTCACAACAGAAGCTCCTACGCCGTGAAGCCCGCCGGAAACCTTATATCCGCCGCCGCCGAATTTTCCTCCGGCATGAAGAACCGTAAAGACAACCTCAACAGCAGGTTTTTCTGCCTTATGATTCATTCCCACCGGAATTCCTCTGCCGTTATCAATGACCGTAATAGAATTATCCTGATTAATCTGTACTTCAATTTCTGTACAGTACCCTGCCAGAGCCTCGTCGACAGAATTGTCCACAATTTCATAAACAAGATGATGGAGACCTCTGGAAGACGTCGTTCCGATATACATACCAGGTCTTTTTCTGACAGCCTCCAGACCTTCCAGAATCTGAATCTGGTCTGCTCCATATTCATTTGTTACCGTTGTCAGTTTCTCGTTCATTCCGTCCTCCTGTTTCTGCCTGCTCTGTCTTCTTTTGAGCTGTCAAATGATTGATTGCCATCCGGATTTCCTTCACGGAAATCTTTCTCCCGTCTGAAGATCTCTGCCGATCCATTTTCTACATAAAAAACCCGGTTCATGGGAAAATGATTGCCTACCAGTTCATCCACCCCTGTACAGGTAATAAATGTCTGTACGTGATTCATATTTTGTAAAAGCATTTTCTGACGGCTGCTGTCCAATTCCGAAAGAACGTCGTCCAGAAGAAGAACCGGCATCTCTCCGGTTTTCTGCCTGATCAGATAAATTTCAGAAAGCTTCAGAGACAGGGCTGCACTTCTTTGCTGTCCCTGCGAACCAAAATGCCGGATATCCACCTGATTAATTTCCACCCGGAAATCATCTCTGTGGGGTCCTTCGGAAGAGGTTTTATATTTCAAATCTTTTTCTCTGTTTTGCCTTAATTTTTCCGAAAAATGATACGGATCAGAATCCGGTTCATAAAACAGTCGGATTTCTTCCTTCCCACCGGTAAGCTGGTAATGAATCTCTCTTACTGTCTCATTCAGGTCTCTGACAAACTGCTCTCTCTGCCGGATAATCGGAATCCCATAGTGAAGCAGCTGCTCATCCCAGACATCCAGCGTAGGTTCCAGAGAAGGCTGAAACGCCAGATCCTTCAGCAGCTTATTTCTCTGCATCAGAATTTTGTTATAATCCGAAAGTCTGGAAAAATACAGTCTGTCCAGCTGACACAGCTGACTGTCAAGAAATCTTCTTCTTTCTCTCGGACCACTTTTAATAATATTCAGATCTTCCGGGGAAAAAAGGACAAGCTTGATCAGACCAAAAAGCTCCGAAGCCTTTCGTATAGGTATTCCATCTATCGCCGCTCCCTTTGCCTTATTCTTTTTCAGATGCATATCTATTTTATGAGACACTCCATCCTTATTGACATGCATCCGGATATGTGCCTCGTCCTCGCCAAAGCGGATCAATTCCGAATCATAGGCAGAACGATGGGATTTCGTTGTTCCGCAGACATACATTGCCTCCAGAATATTTGTTTTTCCCTGCGCATTATCACCGAAAAAGATATTAGTTTCTCTGTCAAAGGAAATTGAAAGAAGATGATAATTCCTGAAGTTTTTTAACTCAACGGACTCAATATACATTGATTCACTTCGTGACTTTTACGGTTTTTCCCTGAAAAGTAAAAGTATCTCCATCAAAAAGCTTTTTTCCTCTTCTGATTTCCGTCTGGCCGTTTACTTCTACTTCCCCGTTCAGGATCATCTGCTTTGCTTCAGAGCCTTCCTCTGCCAGTCCGGCAAGTTTCATCGCCTGTCCCAGCTTGATATATTCATCTCTTATTTTGATTGTTTCCAACTTGATTTCATCTCCATTATCTGCTGATATTAACCGGAAGAATCAGATAAATATACGTATTTTTGTCATCCCGGATAAAGCATGGTGCCTTTGCGTTGACAAAATACAAGGTAACAGACTCATCATCAATAACCCGAAGCGCATCCAGAAGAAGCCGGGGATTAAAACCGATAACAATATCCTTTCCCGTTTTAATGACTCCCATGGATTCATTCATGGATCCAAGGGGCGTGGTAATCTGAATGTTCATTCCGGTATCTTCAATATCCATAATAACCGGCATTTTATCACTTTCTCTGACAAGAAGAGTAGCCCGGTCTATACAAGAAATAAACTCCTGCCTGTTAATTTCTATTTTTGTGTCGTAATCACTGGAAAGCATCTGATCGATCTGGAAATACTCTCCCTCAATAAGCCTGGAGAGAACTACCGTCTGATCGAATTCAAATAAAATATAATTACTGGAAAAATTAATGGTTACCATCTCCGAACCCTCTCCGGAAATGATTTTACTTATTTCACTGAGTGTTTTTCCGGGCACAACAACTTTCAGATCCGGGCAGCTGTCTTTCAGATCCAGATTACGGATAGCAATTCTGTGACCGTCAAGAGAAACAACACGAAGCACATTATTTTTAATCTCAAAGAGTTCTCCTGTCATCAGCTTATTGTTTTCATTTACTGCAATGGAAAAAATAGTCTGCCGAATCAGCTCTTTCAGAGAAAACTGTGAAATTGCAACAGATGCTCTGGTTTCAATCGTTGGGAGATAGGCAAAATCTTCCCCTGATTTTCCCGGAATAACAAATTTTGCTTTTTCGCAGGTAATAGTAGCCGTATATTTATCATCTGTTACGATTGTCACTTCATTATTCGGAAGTTTTCTGACAATATCAGATAATATTTTTGCATCCAGAGCGATTTTACCGCTTTCGATGATAGTTCCTTTTACTTCTGTTTCTATTCCCAGTTCCATATCATTTCCGGTAAAAAGAATTCTGGATCGGGACGCATCAATCATAATACATTGCAGAATCGGCATTGTTGTTTTTCCCGGAATAGCCTTCATAACAATATTGACACTATTCATAAGATCTGTCTGGTTAAAAACAAGCTTCATAGCAGAAAATCCTTTCTATAAAAAAACAGAAATTGGCATAATGAAAATAAAAGAATTAATTCATCATCTTATTCTTCATAGGGGTTGATTTGTTGAAATCCCTGAAAAATCCTTTTTACGCAAGAAAAAACGGCTTGGATAACTGTGTTGAAAGAACAGAAAAAAACGGTAGATAAAAAGTGCAGATCTTTTTTCTCCACAATCCTTACACGGAACATTCAACAGGGTTATGCACATGGAAAATAAAGTTTCAGGAAGGAGGATTTAGTTTCTTTTTCAAAAGATCCACGACTTCCTTTGTATCAGGATTGTTTTTATATTCTTTCTCTATTTTTTCAATTCCATACATAATGGTGGTATGGTTTTTAATTCCTACCGCGTCTGCAATAGCCTGCTGCTTGTAGTTTAGAAGAGTTCTGCATAGATACATGACAATCTGGCGCGGAAACGCAACCTTTCTTGATTTATCCTGGCTTTTAATCTCTTCCGGTGTGAGATCAAATTGTTCTGCTACGACATCAATAATATAGTCCGGTGTCAGAGATTTCTGATCATTCGGTGAAATCAGATCAGCAAGAACCTGTTTGGCCAGATCCAGTGTTATTTCCTTGTTTTCCAGATTAGCCATGGCGATGACCCTGTTCAGAGATCCCTCCAGCTCCCGGATATTGGATTTTACATTTGCGGCAATATATTCCAGTACATCATTATTGATGGTATATCCATCTTCCTCTTCTTTTTTTTTCAGGATGGCCATTCTGGTCTCATAGACGGGGATCTGAATGTCTGCCATCAGTCCCCACTCAAAGCGGGAACGGATCCTTTCTTCCAGAATATTCATGTCCTTGGGAGGACGGTCAGAGGAAAGGACAATCTGCTTGCCTGCCGAATGGAGAGTATTAAAGGTATGAAAAAATTCCTCCTGTGTAGATTCTTTTCCTATAATAAACTGAATATCATCAATTAGAAGGACATCAATATTTCTGTATTTTTCTCTTAATTTATTGATCGCTACGGTACCTGTACGGATCGCGTCAATTACTTCATTTGTAAACTCTTCACTGGTCACATATAAAATTTTGGCAGAAGGATTATGTTCAATAATAAAGTGGGCAATGGAATTCATCAGGTGGGTTTTTCCAAGTCCCACACCGCCGTAAAGAAAAAGAGGATTGTACATCTTTCCGGGGGATTCTGCCACAGCAAGAGAAGCTGCATGGGCAAACTGATTATTGCTTCCTACGACAAAGGTATCAAAAGTGTATTTGGGATTTAAACCGGCAAGCTGGGAACTTTTTTGGATCTGTTCCTCTTCCGTTCTTTTTTCTACATCCTCAGGCAGAACAAAATGAATGTCGCAATCCATTCCGGTTACCTCGGCTATTGCGACCTTAATGGGAAGAAGATATCTTTTTGATACATAATCCAGTCCGACCTGCTGAGAGGGAACGAGAATGGTAACAGAATTTCCGTCCACTTTGTAAACCTCCAGAGGTTTTATCCACGTTTTGAACGAAACATCACCCAGCTCATGTTCCACTTTTACACGTTCCAGAATTTCATCCCACTTTTGTTCTATAATATTCATGTATAACTCCTGTAAAGAACCAGTTTCTTCTTATTTATATAGCAGATGATTTTTTGAAGTCTCTTTTATATTAAACGAAACACCTGCATTTATCAACAAAAGAAATCTTTCAACAGGATTTTTACACAAAAACCGGAGTTATCCACAAATATATCCACAAAATGTTGATAACATTACGTAAACTCAGAAGTACATAATCTGATTTTGTGGATAAAATTCAGATTATTTTTTCCTTGACGGGTCATACCTTTCTGATTATAATTGATACGATGTTTTCTCGGCATACATGACAGGCGGTTCGACCCTTGTATTGACGAACCAGCCTTATTAAAAGAATCGACTCGCCACATCAGGTGGTATGTATGAGAAAAAAGGAGGTGTACTGACCATGAAAATGACATTTCAGCCGAAAAAAATTTCCAGATCCAGAGTTCATGGATTTCGCAGCAGAATGAGCACAAAGGGCGGAAGAAAAGTTTTAGCTGCCAGACGTGCAAAAGGCAGAAAAGTATTATCTGCATAAAACAGATGAATTTAGCCGAAAAGGGGCTGTCGTACATGTTCTATGCGACAGTCCTTTTTCAGTCTCCGGGAGAGGAATCTGCATGAAGTTTTCTGATAGCCTGAAAAAAAACCGGGATTTCCAGAACGTTTACAGAAGAGGAACATCAACTGCAGACAAGTATTTTGTCATGTATGCTCTGAAAAACGGAACGGAATGCAACCGAATCGGTATCTCCGCAAGTAAAAAGGTGGGGAACAGTGTTGTGCGCCATACTATTGCAAGGCGTATCAGAGAGGCTTACAGGCTTCAGGAGGAGCTTTTTTGCAGAGGATATGATGTTGTTTTTATAGCCAGATTTGCGGCAAAAGACTGTACGCAGAAGCAGGCGGAAGAATCGGTACGTATTCTTGCCGAAAAACAGCACATTCTGGAGGATAAGAAATGAAACACAAATCCGGGTTTATTATGATCCAGGGGATCCATCTGTATCAAAAATATCTTTCTCCTCTGAAAGGTGTAAGGTGCCCTTATATCCCTTCTTGTTCTCAGTATGCGGTAGAAGCAATTGAGAAATACGGAGCGGTAAGGGGAGGACTCCTGGCATCCTGGAGAATACTCAGATGCAATCCTTTTTCCAAGGGTGGTTTTGATCCGGTACCCTGAAATCGTTGGTTATGTTCTGGAGGAAAACTCATTTGGAACTATTATTAAGCAAATCCTCTATGCCACTGATCAAGTATGTTGCACAGCTGCTTGGATGGCTGATAGATGGAATTTATGAGGTGCTCTACAGACTGAATATTCCGAATATCGGTGTGGCAATTATCTTTTTTACTATTATTATTTATATCTGTCTGACCCCTATTCAGGTAAAACAGCAGAAAATGTCCAAGGTAATGAATATCATTAACCCTGAGCTGCAGAAGATTCAGAAAAAGTATCAGGGGAAAAGGGATACGGTGTCTCAGCAGAAAATGCAGGAGGAGACCATGGCTCTGTACAGCAAGTACGGGGTTTCTCCTACCGGAAGCTGCCTTCCGCTTTTAATTCAGCTTCCTATTTTGTTTGCACTGTACCAGGTTATTCTTTATATACCCGGATATATCAGCAGAGTAGCGGATATTTTTAACGGTCTTGCGGCTAAAATTGTCAGTGTAAACGGTTATGGAGATATTCTTGCGCAGTTTGTGAAAGACAACAGTGTGAGAAATGTTTCAATGTCTGCCGAGGCCACACAGAAACAGGTGGTTGACTTTCTTTATGTCCTGAAACAGTCGCAGTGGTCAAAGCTTGCGGATATCAGCCAGTTTTCATCTTTTTCCGGAAATATTACGGCTACGGCGGAACAGAGCAGAAGAATTAATACGTTTCTGACCATTAATATTTCGGATTCTCCGTGGGATGCCATTCGTACTGGGTTTTCCAGTATTTTCAGCGGTCACGCCACGGTAATCATTGTGGTTTCTTTGCTGATTGGCATTATGATTCCTGTTCTTGCGTGGTTTACGCAGTGGCTGAATATGAAGCTGATGCCGCAGCAGACGCCCGCCGGCAATGATTCCGGAAACAGCATGGCAAACCAGATGAATACCATGAACAATGTCATGCCGGTTATTTCTGCCGTGATGTGCGTTACCTTTAACATGGGTATCGGTATTTACTGGATTGTCGGTGCTATTGTCCGCTGCGTGCAGCAGGTTGTCATTAACCGTCGGATTGCCAATCTGGATCCGCAGGCAATGATTGAAAAGGCAAAAAAGAAAAACGAAAAGAAAGAGCAGAAGAGAAAAGACTATACGGCCAATATATCTCAAAATGCCAGAACAAATGTAAAAAAGATCAGTCCGAAATTTGATACTACAAAGCTGGCGGATGTAGAGACGGCATGGGATTCCGAGAAGGTAGATCCGAACAGCATCACTGCCAAGGCAAATATGGTTCGGAGTTATGATGATAAAAAGAATAATCGCAAGAAAAGGTGACAGGAGGCAAGAACATGGATTTTGTTGAAGTGTCTGCAAAAACTGTGGATGAAGCCATCACAAAAGCATGTATAGAAATGGGACTGTCCAGCGATCAGCTTGAAATACAGGTATTGAGCGAGGGAAGTTCCGGCTTTCTAGGAATTGGAAGCAAACCTGCGGTAATTCAGGTTCGCGCAAAAAAGACACAGGAGGTTTCTGTAAAAAAGGAACAAAAGTCTGAAAAGAAGCCACCTGTTGAAGAACAGCAGAAAGAAGAAAAGAAAAACTCTGTAGATTCTGGTGAAGCAGGACAGGGAAAGAAAGATGTTGTTCCGGAGTTTTCTGCAAAACAGGGTGTCAGATCTGAAAAAGAAGTCAAGAACAGCGGGAAGAAAGAGGAAGAGAAAAAAAGCAGATCTTCTCATGAAGAAAAAACAGAAGAAATTGTTCCGCGTTCCGAGGAAGAAATTGCAGGTATTAAAAAATCTGCATCGGAATTCCTCTCCGAAGTATTTAAAGCCATGGATCTGCCGGTAAATATTACCATGGACTATGAGCAGGAAACAGGAAGTCTTTCTATTGATTTCGAGGGACCTGATATGGGAATTCTGATCGGAAAAAGGGGGCAGACATTAGATTCCCTGCAGTATCTGGCAAGCCTTGTTGTAAATAAAAATCAGGAGCATTATGTCCGGGTAAAACTGGATACTGAAAATTACAGAAAGAGGCGAAAAGAGACTCTGGAAAATCTGGCAAAGAACATAGCCTATAAGGTGCGTCGTACCAGAAGGTCTGTTTCTCTTGAGGCCATGAATCCTTATGAGAGAAGAATCATCCATTCTGCTCTTCAGGGAAACAAGTACGTGGAGACCTACAGTGAGGGCAATGAACCCTACAGGCATGTTATTGTAGCTCCAAAGAAATCAAGCGAAAGCTAAATCCATTGATTTATTTTGAAAAAAGCCTGATAATATACAGAACGCGACTGCTAGTCCAGATTCTGTAAATCAGGCTTTTTTCGTTTATCAGGACAGTCGCTGCGCAAAAAAGAAAAACAGGAGTCATACCAGCATGATGGCAAATGAAGATACGATTGCCGCAATTTCCACTGCCATGGCGCCTTCCGGGATCGGAATTATCCGGATCAGCGGACCGGAGGCAATGGATATCGCTGACAGAGTTTTTAATAATCCAAAAGGAAAGAAGCTTGCAGAGCAAAAAGCATATACGCTTCATTACGGACACGTGGTGGAAGACGGAGAATTTCTGGATGAGGTTCTTGCAGTTGTTATGCGTGCTCCCCATTCCTATACGGGAGAAGATACGGTTGAATTAGACTGTCACGGCGGTGTCCTTGCCACAAAAAAGGTATTGGAAGCTGTTCTTAGAAACGGTGCACGGACAGCTGAACCGGGAGAATTCTCAAAAAGGGCCTTCTTAAACGGGCGCATGGATTTGTCTCAGGCAGAGGCCGTCATGAAAGTCATCTCCGCCAAGAATGAGTATGCTTTAAAAAGTTCTGTGCGTCAGTTAAGCGGATCCGTATCAGAAAAAATAAAGGCTATAAGAAAGA
>CACVSR010000040.1 GCA_902756775.1 uncultured Lachnospiraceae bacterium
CAATGATCCGGACCGCAAACAGATCGTAGATCTGATCCAACGTCTTATCCTGGTTCACCATCTTTTTGTAGATGCTGAAAAAGTGTTTGGCTCTCCCACTGATCTGCGCCTCTATCCCGGCATCGTCGATGTGTTTTTTCACATCCGCGACGATGCGGTCGACAAACGCCTCCCTCTCCGACTTCTTCTGATTGATCTGATGAACCAGATCGTAATAGGCTTCCGGCTTCAGATACTTCAGGGAGAGATCGTCCAGCTCATTTTTGATTTTTGTGATACCAAGCCTCTGGGCAATCGGAGAATAGATATCAATGGTCTCTCTTGCCTTTTCCTTCTGCTTGTTCGCCGGCATATATTTCAGGGTCCGCATGTTGTGAAGCCGGTCCGCCAGCTTGACAAGAATGACCCGGATGTCCTTGGCCATTGCCAGAAACATTTTCCGGAGGTTTTCCGCCTCTTCCTCTATTTTATCCCTGGAATAGTTCAGCTGACCCAGCTTGGTGACGCCGTCCACGATTTCCGCAATCTCCGCGCCGAATTCCGCCGTCAGCTCCTCCTTTGTCATGACCGTATCTTCCAGGACATCGTGCAGGAGGCCGGCAGCAATGCTCTCCTTATCCAGCTCCAGCTCCGCAAGGATGATCGCCACGCAGAGCGGATGGATAATGTAAGGCTCCCCGGACTTTCTTTTCTGTTCCCCGTGAGCCTTTCTGGCAGTCTGGTATGCTTTTCCGATCACATCGAGATTGGTAGAGGGATGATATTTCCGCACGCTTCGCAGGAGCTCCTGATAGAGCTCCTCCGGCGCGACGAAGTCATCCATGGTACGCAGACTGGCATCGACTTCAGCAATTTCCTTTTTCAGTTTTTCATCTTCCAGTTCTCTTTTTTTCTCTGCGTCTTCCATGTAAAACATCCTCTTCCTGTCTGTCCGTCTTACTTGCCCTCGTAAACGATGGCGGAAGAAATATCATACCGGGAGAGTTTCTCCCGTCCTTTCAGTCCGGCAAGTTCCATAACGAAAAGCATCTTGACTACTTCGCCGCCCAGCTGCTCGACCAGCTTTGCCGCGGCCTCGATCGTACCGCCCGTGGCGATCAGATCGTCCACCAGAACAACCTTCTGCCCCGGCTTCAGCGCGTCCTTGTGCATTTCTATGGTAGCGCTCCCGTACTCCAGGTCGTAGCTCTGACGCACAACCTCTCTGGGGAGTTTTCCCTTTTTACGGATGGGTACAAAGGGCTTGTGAAGATTATACGCCAGCGGCATTCCGAAGATAAAGCCGCGGGACTCTGTCCCCGCGATCACATCGAAGTCCAGCCCCTCCAGTTCCTTCTGCAGAGAAGCGATGGCAAGCTTCAGCCCGTCTGCATCCTCAAGAATACCGGTAATATCACGGAAAATGATGCCCGGCTTCGGAAAATCCGGGATGCTGATTACATAATCTTCCAGTTTTTTCATTTTCTATCTCCTTCAGTCTCTGGTAATTTCTGCACCTGTCTGTGTGCCAAGCCTGAAACATCGCGTAAAATGTACGGATAATGTCAGGATTTTATGAGTATAGCATCTTTTTTTTTCATAATCAACGATAGGAGCGTATGGTCATCTGAAGCGTATTTCTTCCCATATAAGTGTCAATGGACGGAGAGTACAGGACGGAAAGAACCGGGTGCGCCCGGCAGTAGGAAACAAATTCCTCCCCGTCTCCGAAATAGACCGCGTCAAACCTCCGCCCCTCCGCGTCTGCCATCTGCAGCTTTACCACATTTCTGTTTCTTCCGAAAACCCGCGGGTTTATAGGACGCAGATCCCGCTGCGCAAAAAGCGGTTTCGGATTTCCGTTTCCAAAGGGCTTCAGCAGATCCATCTCCCGGATCAGCTCCGGGGTGACATAGGAAAACGGCATGGCCATGTCCGCGACAAACTTCGGCGTGAGATCCGTCTCTGTAAGCGCACACAGCCGGTTCAGCCTCTCGCGCAGGAGCCCCACATTCTCCTCCGGAAGAGAGATCCCGGCCGCCATCGGGTGTCCGCCGAATTTTGTCAGCAGATCGCCGCATCTGCAGAGCTCCTCATACATGGAATACGCCTCAATGGAGCGCCCGGAGCCCTTCACTCCGTCTGCCGTCCGGGTAAGCACGAACGAAGGCCGGTAAAAATGCTCCTTCAGCCTGCCGGCTATAATTCCCGCCAGACTCTCGTGGCAGTCAGGCATGAATACCACAAGAACCCTGTCATGAACAAGATCAGATTCCTCCACCAGACGGACGGCCTCTTCCTCTCCTTTTACCGTCATTTCCTTCCGGCTGGCATTCAGATAGATCAGCTCCTGTGCCAGGGGAGCCGCCTCCTGCCGCGTTTCGGCCATCATCAGGCGCAGGGCGCGCGCTGCCGTATCCAGCCTGCCGCTTGCATTCAGACAGGGTCCCAGAATAAAGCCGATGTGATAGACATCCAGATTCTCCGGTTCCAGCTGGTTCTGGAGAATCAGCTCTAAAAGCCCCGGATTCTGTGTGTGGTGAAGCGCAAGGAGCCCTTCACGGACAAGAATGCGGTTTTCATCCTTCAGCTCCATGACGTCTCCGACCGTGGCAATCGCCACATATTCGATAAATTCCCCGAAAGCAGCGTCTCCCCTGCCGCAGAGCCGGTACAGGCAGTCCACCAGCTTCCAGGCGACAGCCGCCCCGCAGAGACCCGGAAACGGGTAGGTTTCATCCTTTCGCTTCGGATCAATGACCGCCTCCGCCGGCGGCAGGAGGTACTCCCGGTTTCCGTCCCCGTCCACGCGGAAAGGAATTTCGTGATGATCGGTCACGACAGCCCTCATTCCCAGCTGGTTCGCCAGGGCAATCTGTTCCGCCGCCGCTATGCCGTTGTCGCAGGTAAGCAGCAGCTGTATGCCGTCCGCCGCTGCCTGCCGTACAAGATTCTCATTCAGTCCGTAGCCGTCCCGCAGCCTCTCCGGAATTCTTACATCCACACAGGCTCCCAGACTGCGCAGAGCCTTCAGCAGAATACAGGAGGACATGACGCCGTCAATGTCATAATCCCCGATAATCCTTATCCTCGTTTCCTCCTGAATTGCCTTTTTCAGAATTTCCGCCGCTTCCGGAAGATTCTTCATAGTTTTCGGCGGGTAAAGATCTCCCCTGCCTCCGTGGAGATATTTCCCGACAGCCTCCTCTCCGATCACATCCCTGTTGCGGATCAGCCGCGCCGTCACCTGGTCAATATGGAACTGTCCGGCAATCTTCCTGAAATCCGCTTTTTTGGCCGCCACCATCCAGCGCTCTCTGTTCATCTGCACTTCTTTATATTCCTTCCTGCTCTGCCGGCCGGTCAAGCGAAAGCTTCTGCTCCCGAAACATACCTGTACCGCCAGAAAAGGCTGTCACCTTCCTGTGCGCGGGAACCGGATGGTTCCCCGCCACATTGTGTGACAGCCTCCTGCTGTTATCAGTGATATCTGTTTTTCTTCCGCTTTGTACTGGAAAGCTCGCTTCTGTCTTTCTTTACATGCCGGTTCTTTCCCTGCCCCGGCGCGGCCGGCTGGCCTGCGGGAGACTTTTGTCCGGCGTCCTCTGTCTTACCCGCCGAAGCCGGAAGACCGGCGATATCCTTCACACGGTTTTTCCCGATTCTGGTTTTCATGACATACCAGAGCGGGCCTGTGACAAAGACGGAACTGAAGCAACCGGCAGCAAGGCCGATCATAATAGGCAGCGCAAATTCCCGGATTGAAGGTACGCCAAAGAGGTACAGGACAAAAATCGTGATAAAGGTCGTCAGGTTGGAATACAGGCTTCGAGTCAGCGTCTGCGTAATCGAAGCATTTACGATCTCCGCCAGACTGCTCTCCCCCTTCATCATCGGAAGATTCTCCCGGATACGGTCGAAGATGACAATCGTCGCGTTGATCGAATATCCCAGAATGGTCAGCATAACCGCAATAAAGGTACTGCCGACGGACGCCCGGAACCATACGTAGTAGGCAATCACCACACAGATGTCATGCACCAGGGCAAGCACGGCGCTGGAGGCAAACCGGAAATCCCGGAACCGGACAAAGATATAAAACAGCATACAGATGACGGAGATCACAACCGCCAGAATGGCATTGGAACGCATCTCCCCGCTGATCGTGGACGAAATGTTTTCCGCAGTTATCGCGCCTTCATCCACACCGGAAAAATTCTCCGCAAGAGCGCTGTCCAGCGCATTTCTCTTGTCCAGATCCAGCTCGCTGGTCTTAATAACTACCTGCGTCGAGCCTGTGATCTTCTGGAACTGGATATCCGTGGTCCCTGTCGCCTCTGTGACGACCGGCTTTACCTTGCTGTCCAGATCCGCCAGCGTCATATCCTCTCCGAAGTCTACCGTCGTCGCGGTTCCGCCCACAAAGTCAAGGCTGAAATTCATAATAGAGCCCTTACTCTGTTTATAGAAAAGCATCCCCGCGGGAACCGAAAGGATCATAATCAGCGCGATGGTCAGCGTTACCGCGCGCTTTCCGACAAAATTAATGTTCTTCCGCTGTTTGATTGTGCCGTACAGCTTCAGGTTCCGCACGCCGATTCCATAGAAGGCGTAGCTGATCCATCTGGATAAAGCCAGGCAGGTGAACATGGACAGAACAACTCCGATTGCCAGCGTCTCCGCAAATCCGCGCACACTTCCTGTTCCCAGCACATAGAGAACCGCAGCTGCAATCAGTGTTGTGATATTTCCGTCAAAGATCGCCGAAAAAGCCTTGTGGAATCCTCCCTTCAATGCATTGTGAAGGGATTTTCCTGCCGACAATTCTTCCCGCACACGGGCATAGATAATGACGTTCGCATCTACCGCCATTCCTATGGTAAGAATGACACCGGCGACGCCCGGAAGGGTAAGGGTGATATCAAACGCATTCAAAAAGCACAGATCCAGGAAAGTGAAAAGAATCAGCGCCCACCCGGCGACCAGTCCGGAGATCCGGTACACGCAGATCATAAAGAGAATAACGAGCAGTACACCGATCATTCCCGCAATCAGTGCCGTATGAAGCGCTTCCTGTCCCAGGGACGCCCCTACGACATTGGAGTAAATCTCGTTCAGTTCCAGGGACAGAGATCCAATACGGATGAAGGAGGCCAGCTGTTTTGCCTCGTCAATACTGCTCATGCCCGTGATCCGCGCGGTTCCTCCGGAGATCTCCTGCTGAACCGTCGGAGAACTGATCACATCTCCGTCGTAGACAATGGAGATTGTCTTTCCCACATTTGCAGCCGTGGCCTCCTGGAACTTCTTTGCCCCATCGGTGGTCATGGTCAGCTCTACCACATACTTATGCGAGCCGGTCTGCTGGTCGTTGTAAGCGACGCCCTGCGCGTCCGCGATATCGGTTCCCTCAAGCACCACGTTTCCGTCCGAGTCCTCAAACTGCAGCGAACCGGGTTTGCCCAGATCCTGCAGGATCTCATTGGCATCCGTCACACCGGGAATTTCCACGTTAATACGGTTCAGCCCCTGCTGATAGACGTTCGCCTCTGTACTGTACTGCTGCACACGCTGCTGCAGTTTGTAGATCGTGTCGTCCATATCCTCCTGGCTGGGATTGGAGTCCGTGGCCTCGTAGGTGATGCTGACGCCTCCGGAAAGATCCAGTCCGGTCCGGATGTTTTTCATGGAACCCGTGTGCTTGCTCCCCCACCCGGCGACAACGGTGTATCCCAGAAGGACCGTTACCACGAGCATGATAAGGAGAACCGCAATGCTCTGTTTTTTCTTCATCATCGTTCTCTTGTCCTCGTTACATTTTTTCATTTTTTCGCGGCAAAACCGCATTTTTAATCATAGCATTTCAGCGCCTGTTCGTCCAGACGGGAATGCCCGCCGCATTCATTCACACTCCGCACAGGTTTCGCAGTCCGCTGCAGAAAATTCCGGCTGATCCTTCGTGAGAGCCGCCTTGATCATCAGCGCGCACTCCACCCTCTTTCTCTGCATCACACAGCCGATCTGATACACATCGTTGATGCTGCCTGTGAAATTATAGGAGTTCGCTGCGCAGCCGCCGCTGCAGTAGAATCTTGCGAAACACCGGGAGCACTCCGGCTTGGAATACACATTGACTTCTTTGAACTCCTCCACCAGATCTTTTCGGATAACGCCGTCTTTTACATTGCCCAGAAGAAACTTCTCGTTTCCGACAAACTGATGGCAGGGATACAGATCGCCCCAGGGAGTAACCGCCAGATATTCCCCTCCCGACCCGCACCCGGAGAGGCGTTTGTATACACAGGGGCCTCCGGTGAGATCAATCATAAAGTGGAAGAAATTGAAGCCTCTCCCCTCTTTCTCCCGTTTTACCATTTCTTTTGCCAGAATATCGTACTGCTCGCAGATTACCGGAAGATCCTCCTCCCGGATCGCATAGTCCTCGGTCGGAGGAGCCACCACGGGTTCGATGGAGATCTGCTTAAATCCCAGATCCGCCAGATGCAGGACATCCTTCGCGAAGTCCAGATTATAGTGCGTAAAGGTTCCCCGGACATAATATTTGTCCTGATGGCGGCTCTCCGCAAACTTCTGGTATTTGGGAACAATCAGGTCATAGCTGCCCTTTCCGTTCCGGAACGGCCGCATCCGGTTGTGCACCTCCGGACGTCCGTCGATGCTAAGGACAACATTTCCCATCTCCCGGTTGCAGAATTCCATAATCTCATCATTCAGGAGAACCCCGTTTGTCGTTAAGGTAAAGCGGAAATTCTTGTCGTATTTTTTCTCCTGTTCCCTTCCGTACCGGACCAGATCCTTTACGACCTGCCAGTTCATCGTCGGTTCTCCGCCGAAAAAATCCACCTCCAGATTTCTCCGGTTTCCGGAATTCGCAATCAGAAAGTCCAGCGCCTGCCTGCCTACCTCGTAGGACATCAGGGCGCGGCGGCCATGATACTCTCCCTCTTCGGCAAAGCAGTACCGGCACGCGAGGTTACAGTCATGGGCAATATGCAGGCAGAGCGCCTTTACAACCGTCGGCCGATCCTTAAATCTGTCGATAGAATCCTTGTAAATATCCTCCGTAAACAGCATTCCCTGCTTCCGTAATTCTCCGCACTCCTCCAGCGCCTCCCTGATATCCTCCGCCTCGTACTTTCCGGAGAGAGCCTCCGCCGCGGCGTCCTCGCTTTTTCCGTCCGCCAGTTCCTGCAGTACGTCACAGACAAGCTCATCCACCACATGGACGGAGCCGCTGTTTACATCCAGGCAGAGATTATATCCGTTGTTTTTATAAAGATGTATCATTCTGTTCTCCAATGTTCCTCTGACATCAAAAGGGGGTGCCCCACGTCCCCTCCGGGATGCAGGAACACCTCCTGTTGTTTCTCCTATCATGATCTGCTTATCTGCCGCGTTTCCGGTTCCGGCCGCACCGTATCTATCCGGACAGCCAACCGCCGGATTCTTACCTGCAGCGATGTCCCGCCCGCGGGGCAGGCATTTTTATTTGGAATGCTCGCAGGTCTGGTTTCCTACCGTGCAGGAAGTCTTGCACGCGGACTGGCAGGAAGTCTGGCACTCGCCGCAGCCGCCTTTTTTCAGAGTATTCTGCAGATTCTTGGTATTTAATGTCTTAATATGTTTCATCTCTAAACCCTCCTGTGGATTGATCCGCGTTTTCTGACACTGTTCCTATTATACATAACCGGCCGGTCTTTGGCAATACACTAATGCGAAACGCCCAGAAAGGCAAATGGATCCGGATCATACAGAAAATGCATCATATGATAGGCGCAGATCAGAGCCACCCTCTCTTCCCTCAGAATTCTCCGAACCTCCGCCCTGTCGGCCAGAACCACCTGTATCTCCTCCGCCTCTTCCATAAAGCGGTCGCTGATCTTTCCGTCCGCGTAACCGTACACCGTGCCGCAAGCCTCATCTGTCATTCCGACAGAAGTAAAGCGCGGGTGCTCAAATTCCTCCGGCGCGTGCAGCGGGGTAAAGGTAAGCCCTGTCTCCTCATGCAGCTCCCTTGCGGCCGCGGTGTGAAAATCCTCTCCGTCCTCCACCAGCCCGGCCGGAAGCTCATAGACAAAATCGTCCACCGGATAACGGTACTGGCGGATCAGGACTACCCTGTCCCGTTTTTCTCCGTAGAGGCTGTAAATAACAACCCCGTCCGCACTGTCCTTCCTGGTCCGGATTTTCAGCCCGTCTACATCCGGCGACCGGGAAGCAATCATGTAGTCGCTTGCGTGCCCCTTGGAATTGACTCCGTGAACATGATACATGCTGAGGTAATGATTTTTTGTCAGCTGTTCGATTTTATCTATTTTAGCCATGTATTTATTTCTGCCTTCTGACGTTCCGTCTATTTATCTTCTGCCCTTCAGGATCGGCGACAGCGGCTTGTAAATCAGGAAACAAACCACTACATCAATCATACCCTTCAGAAAGGTAAATGGCAAATTGAAACAGATCAGGCTCTGAAGAACGTTCTTCATAGAGGGGATAATGGCCTGATAAGCCGCCAGGATGGTTTCCTCCGGCATAAAATTGTAGTACACCGGATATACAATAAAGTAATTGGACGGAAGCGAGATGAGCGCCATGGCGGCTGCACCGGCGACAGATGCCGCAATCGCTGTTTTTTTCGTCTTGCGGAATTTGTAAATAAAGCCCGCGACTCCCGCAAAAACCGCCCCCAGCATGAAATTGGAGAGTTCTCCCACCCCAAAGCTTCCGGAGAACAGGACATGAATCAGATTTTTTAAGAACTCAATCAGAATTCCGCAGACTGGTCCCATGGAGAAAGCCCCCAGAATGGCCGGAAGATCCGAGAAATCGAATTTGATAAACGTCGGCATGAACGGCACCGGAATTTCAAGCAGCTGCAGTATGACCGCCACTGCCGTCAGCACTCCGGTCACTGCTATGTAATGAATCCCGGCATTCCTTCCTGTCCGTGATGTTTTTCTTCCTGTTACCCTTTTGTTTGTTGTTACTGCTTCCATTTTTCTCCCTTTCCGGAGATCTTTTCAAGTTGTTATTTCCGGCCTGAAATTATAAAGCGCCCGGATCATAGTGATCCGGGCGGTATCAGCAGAAATAACACGGCTGCCATCTTCTTTCATCCAGACTTTACTGTTGGTACCGGACTCTCACCGGTTCAGCTGCCATAAGGCAGGTCGCGGACTTATCGGTCTCCCGATTTACCGCCAGTGGGGAATTGCACCCCGCCCACGAAGATCTCCTGTTAAATTTACCTGCTCATCATAACGCCAAACACAAAAGAATGCAACAGTATTCTTACACTTGTCTATAATGTGTAAAGACCTGATTCATGACTAAGGCCACGAGTATGCGGCAGCTATATCAACTGTCGAAAATGGGATCCTCACCCGGCTCGCGATCAAATCAGTCCCCTGCTCCGCAGGAGGAAGAGCCAGAATGTCAGGGTGAGCGAAGAAAGAAGCGTTGTCAGCATGACCGTCCCGGAGGATACGACGCCTTTGTGCCCCATGTTTTTTGCCATCACGTACCCGGCCACTGTTGACGCGGAACCCAGCATAATCAGAACCGCCACCAGCTTCTCCTGCCGGAATCCCAGCGCCGCAGCCGCCGGCAGGCCGAGGGCGGCAAAGCCGACCAGTTTGAGGAATGTGGCAAACAGCACCGGACGCATCTTTTCAGAAAAGGCCGTAAAATTCAGGCTTGCTCCCATGGCAAGCAAACCCATGGGGCTGGCAAGCCTTCCGATATACGAGAACGTTTTCCCGAACATCTCCGGCATCGGAATTTTCAGGACTGACCAGACAAAGCCTGCCAGAATTCCCAGAATGATCGGATTTGTAACAATTCCGATAAGAGCCTTTTTCAGCCGTGCCCGATCCAGACGGCCTTGGGATCCCCCCGATAAGGACAGAACCAGAACCGCGCAGACATTATAGAGCGGGACAGCTCCCAGCATCATCAGGGAGCCCATCGCCGCGGAGGCACCTGTACCCGCGTTTCCATAGATATTTTCGATATAAGCCATGCCAAGCAGAGAGGCGCTGCTTCGGTAGGATGCCTGGACAAATTCTCCCCTGTCCTCTGCCGGGCAGAAAAAAAGAGACAGAAGCACCGCAATGCCGACACAGGCAAGGGTGGCAAAGAAACAGAACAGGACAAAAGAAGTGTCCCAGACAGTAAAGAAGTCCACCGGATAAAGCTCCGCGAACAGATTAACCGGCAGCGCTATTTTAAATACAAAGGAATTCATCCCCGTTGCCAGAGACTCACTAATCACCCCGGTTTTCCGAAAAAAATAGCCGAGCATCATGACAAAAAAGATGGGAAGCGTAGCATTCAGGCTGAAAATAAAATTCTGCAAGGTATTCCTCCAAATATTCTTCAAATAATCTTCTGTTCATTGTTCCTTCACGTTTTTCCGGATCCGGTAGGAAAGCTGGAGGGTGAGAACCGTATCCGGATCTTCCAGCTCCAGGCCGGTCAGTTTCCTGATATGATCCATGCGTCTGCAAAAAGTGGTGCGGTGAATGTAAAGATTTTCCGCCGCCCTGGTCATGTTCATCCCGCTTTCCAGAAAAGCTTTAAGTGTTCTTGACAGCTCTGTTCCATGTACCTTGTCATACTTTTCCAGAATGCAAACCGCAGGATGAACCAGCATCGATTCCGGCAGCCCGCTCTGGATCTGCTGCAGAAAATAGGGCAGCCGTATCTCATCAAACAGATGATACCAGAGCTGTGGGCTCTGCACCATACCGATACGGAGTGCCTCGCGCGCGGCCCAGGCTCCCTGCTCCAGCTCCGCAAAGCTGTGAAACACGGGACTGACCCCTGCCTGGCAGACATTATCCCGGACAAAGTAAGCCATCTGCTGCAGCAGGATCCGGTAAGCTGTCCCTGTCCCCCTGCCGCCGGAAGAGGCGTCCTTCAGGCCGATTCCGCAGTTCAGAATCAGCATGATTTCCGATTCAGAACGAACCGCACAGGATCCCAGCCACTGCTGCTCCAGCTGAACAGCCAGGTATGGCAGCGTAGTTTTCAGCTGCACATCCCATCCCTTTTCCGGAAAGAAACGGATGACCACAACCAGATAATCGTCTGCCATCTTCCAACCGTATTTTGCGATTGTTTTTTCCTCCACATCCGGATCCGGCGCATCCCCCTGCAGCATCTGTCTGCACAGATTGTGCAGCTGGTCATTCTGATGTTTTCTGGGAACCAGTTTCCCGTACCGGAACATATCCTGCACATGGGCGGCATACACAGAAAACAACTCCTCCATACCCGGAGACAGCTTTTCCATACCCGCCGGGAGTTCCATGACCAGCCGGGCAATATACTGCCGATCCACAAAGATATTGGCGCAGTAACAGAGGACATCCTGCTCATCAATCAGATAGTAAAACGGGGATGTCAGAGAGGCCACATCATGGAATTTCTTGTGGGTGATCAGCATCTGGAATGTCTCCGTATTCAGCCTGCCGTTTTCCAGCGGATGTGTACGGCTGTATAACTCTGTCGCGTACACGACATTCATATCAAAATCAATAATCGCATAATTTTCAGAGAGAAATTCCCTGCCCAGCGAAAAAAATGACGTCTCCTTTTCCGCTTTATAGACTCCCTCCGCCATTTCCCTGTCCCAGGATAAAAGAGCGATATAAATCTCCTGTGTTTTCTCCAGGAGTCCGGCAAGATCCCCGGCATTCCGAAATAACGCGAAATTCTGATCCGCGCCGGGCAGGCAGTTCTCCTCCGTATGGGTATTTCCGCTTTCCGTCTCTTCGCAGCCGCCGCTCAAAATAAAGACAGCATAGTCTTTTCCGTCCGTTCTGTCCAAAAAACAAGACAGCTCCTCTTCCCTGACCAGAAAAAGAGTGTGCTGTACGGGCCGTTTTTCTATCGCGTCAGCTGCACGGAACAGACGCAGATTCCGGATCTCCATACCCGGAACAGCACAGTGTTCCCGCAGAAGCTTTGTCTCCTCTGTTCCTTCTTCTTGCCGCATTTTCCATGCGGCAAGAAGCATTTCCATGGTAATTTTCAAGGCCTTCTCCTCTTTTTACCGACCCGCTACACTTTGAAGCAATCTGCGCTCTATTTATCACGCAAAGGCGGCTGTCAGATTTTTTCCATTTCGATTATGATACTGATTATACAGTAGTCACGGTTGAAAAGAACAATAAAATCATTAAATGTAGAACGCATCATCATGTAGCGTTCCAAGGGAGGTATAAAGATGGATGAACAAACCAGAAAAACCTGTCAGGAAAAGATAGACCGGGTCAACAGCGCCATTGCGCTAAAGCCGACCGACCGTGTTCCGCTCGCCCCTTTTTTCGCGTCCTATGCGCAGCGGGCAGAAGGTTCCTGCTATAGGGATCTCTACTATGACTTTGACCGGGCCGGTCAGGCCGCCATCCGCTTTTATCAGAAGCACCCGATGCTGGATGCCTGTACCGGGATTTCTTTTACCAGCGGGAAGGCAAACGAGTTGGCGGATTCCCAGATGATCGACTGGCCAGGAAAACCCGGAACAAAGGTTTCGGATTACAGTTCGCACCAGGTAATCGAGCGGGAATTTATGACACAGGAGGAATACCCGGAAATGCTGGGAGACTTTACCGGCTTTATGATCCGGAAATATATTCCAAGGGCATTCCCGAATCTGCAGGGGCTGTCGGGTCTGCAGGCTATTCCTACCATCGTCCTTTCGACCAGCATTCTTGCCCCGTTCTACAGTCCGGCTGCGCTGGAGGCCTATCAGCTGCTTGGAAAAATAGCAGCGGCTGACAGCGAGGCGGCGGCTGCCTCCGCAAAATACACCCCTATGCTCGCAGAAATCGGCCTTCCGGTCATGTTTACCGGGGCATCGGAAGCTCCCTATGACATTCTCGGCGACTACTTCCGTGGCACGATGGGCATTTTCGAGGATCTGATTGACGAGGATATGCAGGAATACATGGAACAGGCCTGTGACATGTTTGCGAATCAGCAGATTCAGGCACTGCAGTATTTCCGGTACGCGGATCTCCCGGTAAAGAGGGTCTTCTTCCCGCTTCACAAGGCGATGGACGGTTTTATGAATGATGAACAGTTTGAGCGTCTGTACTGGAAACCGCTGAAAAAAATCATGCTTGCTCTAATTGACATGGATGTCACGCCCTTTATTTACTGTGAGGGCAAATACAATTCCCGTCTGGAATACCTGACGGATGTCCCGAAGGGGAAGGTATTGTACCATTTTGAGAACGTGGACATGAAGGAAGCCAAGCGTATTCTCGGAGGGACCGCATGCATCAGCGGAAACCTCCCGATCTCCCAGCTGGAGTTCGGCAAAAAAGAAACCGTGATCCGCATGACCCGTCAGCTTCTCGATGACTGTATGCCCGGAGGCGGCTATATTTTCGATTTCGACGGCTGTCTGGAAAACGCTAAGGCGGAAAATCTGGATGCCATGTTTGAAACACTGGACAAGTACGGGAGATACTGAGCCTTTCATCGTCATGACTTCGGGGCTGATAAACACCGTACCCGAGGAGCTTATACCCACTGTACTTGCCCACGAATGCGGACATATCGCCTGCCACCATGTACTTTATTCCACCATGGGCAGACTGATACTGGGCGGTGCCACCGAGATGCTGGGGCTGAGTTCGCTCATAACCACACCTTTGCAGATGGCTTTCTACTACTGGATGAGATGCAGCGAGTATTCTGCCGACCGTGCAGCGGCTGTATGTGATCTGACGGGCGATAAGACCGTCGAGATGTGTATGCGTCTGGCCGGCTTTGACAAGAATATACCCATCGCCGCCAATAAACAGGCTTTTCTGGCGCAGGCTGCGGAATACAAAAAGCTGGTTGACGACTCAAAGTTCAACAAGACGCTGGAATTCCTGATGTTCAACCGCATGAACCATCCACTTAACGCTGTGCGTGCCTACGAGTGCGACCGCTGGACAAATTCATCCTCTTTCAGCCATATAGTAAGGTATATGCAGGAAGAAGAAAGGGACATGATGCACAGCTATGTGCCTGTGGCTGAAAATATCGGCAGCTATGTGGGCAGGAATGTGACAGATGTGGCTTATGCTCTGCGCCAGGCAGGTTTTACCAATATCAGTGAAGTGCGCTCCACCGAAAGCAAGGGCAGGGCAGCAGAAAATTCGATAACAGCTGTTACCGTAAACGACAGGTACGATGTCAAGCAGGGACAGTGGCTGCCTGTTGAGGGTGCCGATGGCTATCCAACGGTTCGTGGCGCTGCCTGCACTGTGAACTTCAACCCCGTGAAGACCAAGTCCCTGCGACTGGAGGTTACTCAGCCCGATGACTTCTCGTCTGGTCTGTTTGAATGGATTGTGAAGTAAGACTTCATTCATCGATTAAAAACAAAAAAGAGAGGCTATTGATAGTCTCTCTTTTTTATGGTTGGACGACTCGGATTCGAACCGGGAATGACAGAACCAAAACCTGTAGTGTTACCATTACACCATCGTCCAATCATTGAACTTTCTGCAAATTCGA
>CACVSR010000041.1 GCA_902756775.1 uncultured Lachnospiraceae bacterium
TTTCCCTGCGAGGTATGCCGAACGGACGATTTGCCAGAAGAAGCGGCATGCCGTTATTTAAACGACTGCTCTTTCAGGCGGCAGGACGCAAATATGACCGTATGGCGGCAGTGAAAAAGCAGACGTATGATTTTCTGTTTGTGCACGAGGATGGCAGCCAGTTAGACAGGATCGGCAGGCTGTTTGACAAGGAGAATCCACTGGAAACATCAATTGATACCGCTTTTGCCTTCGATGAGATCAATAAAGCTCTCGACAAGGTGAAACAGGGAAAATCCAAAGGCAAGACGATTCTCACTTTTGAATGATGTTGTCATTATATTCAGAAGGACAGAAAAAAAAGATAGAGAAAAGCTGTGAAAAAACGTTTTCACGTTTCTTCACAGACACGGACGTCACTGGATTTCATTCTTTGCAAATATGTGTGTTTCCGGAATTTTCCGGCTGGTGTAGGATTCGTTTGTTTTTCCGACAGCAAGCGCGCCAAGGGGAGTAAATCCATCCGGAAGATCCAGTTTTGACAGAAGCTCCTTATTCTGCTGAAGTGCGGCGACAGCACCATATATGATGCATTGGCCGGCACCTTCTTCAACAGCAGCTAGAGACATGTTCTGAAGAACAAATCCGACATTTGCACTGGCCACGTTTCCTTCACTGTTAGATGAGACTACAATCAGCATCGGGGCACCATACAGCGGATGCATGGACGGATTACCGAAAAATGTTGCCGCGTTTGCGTCAAGCTCATTCAGAAGAGCGGCTTTTGTAATGACAGTGAGGTGAATGCTGTCGTATTTTCCCATTCCGACTGGTGCTTCATGCGCGGCGGTCAGAATAGCTTTCAGCTGCTTTTCCGATATTTGTACCCCTGTGTAGGACCGGACAGATTTGCGGATATTCATGACTTCTTTTAGTTCCATAGTTCTGTACCTCCTTCTTGTCTATTATTTTTGTAATTATTCAGCACTCCCAGAAAACTGATGAAATCCGGACGGAGAGCTTGCTCACCGAACGGTTTCAGAAGTTTTCTGAGGGGCGTACAAGCGGCGAAGCCGCTCTGACCGCTCACAACGAGGAACGCAAAGCGTTCTGAGTCTGGGGTGCTGAATAGATACTTATTTTTTTATTATAACCGGTTTGAATGAAGAAAGGGTGTAGTTTTTTTATTCAAGTGGAAGAAGACTCAGCCGAAAAATGTTCTTTGGCAAACTCCATATCCTGGACAAGCTCTGCGGTGCCGACATAGTTCCCTGCGCGATCCCGAACAGCCATATATGTTACCAGCATGACCCTGCCGTTTTTCTCCATCCAGACGGGCACACGGTCTCTTTTGCCGCAGCGAAAATCTTCAATAATCTGCCGTACCATCGGCTCAATCTTCGGAGGATGGCAGGAGAACACTTCACGGTCAATTGCCATGCCGGGGCGCTTGAACACCTTGGACCCTTCGTTAAAATAACGGTTGATATTATTTGCATCTACAAAGGTAATTTCCATCGGGATTGTATTCAGCAGGGCAGTCAGCTGTTCCACAGTCAAGTGTCCGCCCGGCATCACGACTTCTCCATCATATGAGGAAACCTTTCTTTCGGCAGCTCCATTTTCTGCGTCATCCCATTTTTCGCTGTGGACATCGAAGCAGGCCGTATAATCCTTCGCGTCACGGTATATGTTTTTCCAATCTTCCACGGAAAAGTTTACTGCGCAGATCGGAAACAAAATGTTCTGCTCCTTGTAAATCATTTCTTCGGCTCGTTTGAGAACGGCATCCAGCCGGGAATTCCATTCTTCATCGTGGTTTGATTCTTTTCCTAATGCGCCGAGTTCATCACGGATCTCATCGTCAACGGTCCACATAACATCGGAAGGGCCGGTTACTCCGTATTTTACCTTCAGAAGTGTGTAAAGAAGATCGCCTTTTTTTGCGTAATGGATGGAAAGTTCCCGAATCGTAGGGAACAGAGAGAGATCTCGGCTTTGTTTGAATTTTTCCAGCAGTTCGGACAGTGCCTGATTTTCTTTTGTCAGTGTCTGCAGGGGATGACCGGAAATCAGCTCCAGAGCGGCAGCCTTAGCCTTCTTATTCCCGTAGTCAGTTTCAGAAGAGGAATGAAGTCCGGAAAACTCTGTGTCTTCTTTCTGCTTCCGAAGAGATTCCTCCACCGCCTTCTCGGCATTGGCAATCTGTTCCTCTCTGGTTGCACCATGAAAGAGAGCAGAGTGAATGTCACAGAGCTTCTGAACCTCGGAAAGAGGGGTTCCTTCCTTCATCAATTCCTGTTCGGCATTCATAATTTCAGCCGCGTCGACCTGTCTAAATTCACGCACAAAATCAGCGCGGACAGCTTCCAGATTCTCTCCATCGCCGAGGCGACGGAGGTATTTTTTTAACTGTTCGGTTCGCTCGTCGGACAGTGCTGTCGGCTGAGAATGGATTGCAGTACCTGCATTTTTTTCTTCCGGCATTTCACCGGCAAGAATAAAGCCATTATCCAGAAGAGCTTTTACAACCTTGATCATCGGGATCTTTTTTATTTTTGCGCCCTTGGGAATGGTCATTATTTTTCCGGCAGAGTGGAGCATAGGTTTCTTTGTTATCTCAGTAAAACCAAGACCGGCTAAAATATCAATAAGTTCAGGATATTCCTGTGTCAGTTCGAATACGGTTCGGTTCAGATCTATTTTTTTTGCCATTGTTGTTCTACCTCCTTGCTTTCTAAGCGGATTCTAGCAGATGTAAAAGTAGAAATATGTTGTTACAACAACATTTTTGCCAAACAGGCTTTTTATCGTCCGTTGGTCCGTTCTTATCATTCGTTGTATTTTTAGGTGCGCTACACCCCGGAGTATGTCATAATGAGTCTGACTATAAGCCTATCTTTTAAGAGGAGAAAAATTGTGGGCAATCAAAACTGCCGCGGGTGGTACGAAGGCGACCCGATTATGGAAGAGTATCATGATCATGAATGGTGCAAGATCAATCACGATGACCGTTTTGAATTTGAAATGCTTTGTCTGGAAGGCGCCAGCGTAGGTCTTTCCTGGAAAACTATCATGCATAAGAGAGAAGCTTACCGGAAAGCTTTTCATTATTTTGATATAGATTCCTGTGCTGCCATGACTGATCAGGAACTGGAAAAGCTTTTGTCTGATACAGGGCTGATCAGAAACCGGAGCAAAATTTTCAGCGTCAGAAATAACGCGCAGGCTGTAAGGAAAATTCAGGCGGAATTTGGGTCGCTGGATGCGTACATTTGGAGTTTTACGGATGGAAAACAGATTGACGGTGGGTGGACGGTTCCAGAGGAGATTCCGACAAAGTCAGATATCTCTGTAAAAATGAGCGCAGATATGAAGAAACGCGGAATTGCATTTGTGGGACCCGTTATTACATATTCTTTTCTGCAGGCAGTTGGAATTGTGAACGATCACCTTGCAGGATGTGAATACAGAGTGGCGGATGCGGGAACTGTCGGGAATGTGATAGATGCCTATATTCGTGAACAAAGTAAAACAATACAGCCCCGCTTAAATTATATTAGAAATACAATCCGTATCGCCATCCCGGAAGCGGAGGAACGTATCAGCTGGTCGATGCCTACTTACTGGAAGGGAAGAAACATCATACATTTTGCCGCCGCAAAAAAACATATCGGGATTTATCCAGGCCCAGAAGCAATCACTGCCTTTACAGACCGCTTAAAGGACTATAAAACATCCAAGGGTGCGATTCAGTTTCCCAATAACAGAGATCTCCCGTTGGAATTGGTTTCCGAAATTGCAAGATGGTGTTTTATGAGAAATAAAAAGTGATACATGAAAAGCAAATCAGATGTCATTTGGAAGGCAGGGGAGAGAAGTGGGAATGAACAAGAAGTCATTTACTGAAAAAATTCTGCAGACAGTGTTGTTTACTTCACTTGTTATCATTCTTTAGTTTCGGGATTAGTTTTGTTCCGGAAGGTGATAAACGTTCTCTGAAGGAGATTCTTGACGAGAGTGATAAAAAGATGTACGAGTATAAAACAAAAAATAAAGAGAGTCAGGAAACATACAGACTGCAGAGTTAATATATAAAATTGACAAAAATCTAAATTAATATTTTTTCTTCAGGTGTCTCTATCTGGGGACGCTTTTATGATGAACTTAAAAATCAGATATAACAATGTTATGTCAACAGCGATTCTGCTATGACAATATGATATAGTAGGGGTATCAACGGTGTAACTGATGACGAAGTAGTGCAGACCACGTTCAGGAGGATTGCCGGATGAATAAACGCAGGGTCGGATCTGTATACGAAGAGAAGGCTGCGGAATATCTGGAGAAGGACGGATACAGAATTCTGAAGAGAAATTTTTACTGCCGCAGCGGAGAGATTGACCTGATTGCTTCCGGGAAGGAAGGTTCGGGTTCGGTTCTCGTGTTTGTAGAAGTGAAATACCGGTTTTCAGACAGCACAGGTCTTCCGGAGGAAGCGGTTACGCCTTTCAAGATAAAAAAGATCTGCAGGGCGGCGGATTATTACCGTATCTGTAACGGTATTCCGGAAGACCGCACCTGCAGATTTGATGTCATAGCCATTCAGGGTGATAAACTGAGACACTATAAAAATGCTTTTTCCTATGTAGGATAAAGTAAAACGGCATGCTGCGCTTTTCTGCGGTCTTACCTGTGCCGCTTCAGAAGCTTGTTGATCTTCAGCGTATTATCCCGAACCTTGTTGATGGAAACATCATGATTCAGGGTATCAACGATGCTTGCCAGATATTTGCCCATCTTTGCTGTCGCGTACCAGGGACGGGAAAGAAGCTCCGGCGTCTGGTAGATCAAATTGGTGGTTATGACCTTGCTGATGATTCCCTTTTCATAATATTCGTCAAATTTCTCCAAACCGTCCGTAAAAAGACCAAATGTTGTGCAGACAAACACATTTTCCGCACCGCGTTCCTTCAGCTGGGATGCCACGTCCAACATACTTCCGCCGGAGGAAATCATGTCATCAATGACAATGCAGTTTTTCCCCTTTACAGAATCTCCAAGAAATTCATGAGCGACGATGGGGTTTTTCCCGTTTACAATTACGGAGTAATCCCGCCGCTTGTAAAACATTCCCATATCAACGCCGAGAACATTGGAAAAATAGACGGCCCGGCTCATGGCGCCCTCGTCAGGGCTTATGATCATCAGACTGTTGTTGTTGATCTGCATATCCGGGTAGGATTTCAGAAGCGCTTTCAGGAATTGGTAGGTCGGAAAGAAATTGTCAAATCCGTGCAGAGGGATGGCGTTCATCACACGGGGATCGTGTGCGTCGAAGGTCAGGATGTTGGTAACGCCCATGCTGCTAAGTTCCTGCAAGGCCATTGCGCAGTCCAGAGATTCTCTTCCGGTACGCTTGTGCTGGCGTCCCTCATACAGAAAAGGCATAATAACGTTCACACGGTGAGCCTTTCCGTTTACTGCCGCGATGATTCGCTTCAGGTTCTGATAATGATCGTCCGGGGACATATGGTTTGTCTGGCCGAATTCCTTATAGGTGATGCTGTAATTTGCCACGTCTACCAGAAGAAAAAGGTCTACACCTCGCACCGATTCCGAGATACTGCCCTTAGATTCTCCGCTGCCGAAGCGGGGGCAATCACAGTCTGCCAGAAAGGTTTTTTCCGCATATCCGTATAGCTTTTCCTTGGAAGGATTTGCTTCTACGATTTCCTGTCTGAATTGAACCAGAAAATGGTCGATAGTTTTTGCCATATCTTCACATCCGGGAAGTGCGATCAATTTAAGCGGAGCGACCGGCATGGAATGGATAAGGTAATTGGTATTGGTCATAATGCCTCCTTAGATCAGGCTGTCTGCATTTTCCGGAGGATCGGAAAAACAGGATGGCTGTAAATAAAACCGTCCAGAAGTTGAATGATTATTACCGGACGTACACGAAAATAATAGCAACTCATTCATGCAGTGTCAATGCAGCTTCCTTGCTTTTTGCAGGTTATCTTGCTATGATAATTCAGGTATATACGGAGGAGAATATGACCAGAAGCAGACATATAGTCCGGGCGGTAAAACCGGGAAGTATTGCGGAAGAAATGAATATGGAACCCGGAGATGAAGTCCTGGAAATTAACGGCCGGAAAATACAGGATATTTTTGACTATCAGTTTCTGGCAGAGGACGAAAAGATTACGGTTCTGATACGGAAGACAAGCGGAGAAGAGTGGGAACTGGAAATTGAAAAGGACGAGGATGAGGATCTGGGAATTATTTTTGAGAATAGCCTCATGGATGAATACCAGTCCTGCCGGAACCGCTGTATTTTCTGCTTTATTGACCAGATGCCTCCGGGAATGAGAAAGACCCTTTATTTTAAGGATGACGACTCGCGTTTGTCGTTTCTTCAGGGAAATTATG
The DNA here is from genome assembly GCA_902756775.1 of uncultured Lachnospiraceae bacterium. GTDB lineage: Bacteria > Bacillota > Clostridia > Lachnospirales > Lachnospiraceae > Bilifractor. The sequence continues at coordinate 6,418 of CACVSR010000041.1, forward strand.
TCACGCTTACCAATATGTCTATGGATGATATCCGGAGGATTATCCGGTACCGGATGGAGCCTATCAATATTTCTTTTCAGGCGACCAATCCAGATCTGCGCTGTAAAATGCTGAACAACCGCCATGCGGGGGATGTTCTGGAAAAGGTGCGTCTTCTTTCAGACGCCGGGATCCTTATGAACGGACAGATTGTTCTTTGCAGAGGAATCAATGACGGACAGGAATTGGAACACTCTATTCGTGACCTTCTGGAATTTCTTCCGAATTTGAGAAGTGTTTCTGTCGTTCCTGTCGGACTCTCCAGATTTCGAGATGGTCTTTATCCCTTGGAACCATTCACCAGGGAAGATGCGGAAGTCGTGCTGGACCAGATTGAGGGCTGGCAGAAAAAACTGTTCCCCCAATGGGGGCTTCATTTTGTTCATGCGTCTGACGAATGGTATCTTCTGGCCGAAAGACCACTTCCTGAAGAGGAGAGGTATGACGGTTATCTTCAGCTGGAGAATGGCGTAGGCATGCTTCGGCTTCTGCAGACGGAGACAGAGGAGGAACTTTCCTGCCGTAAAGGGGGGTTATGCAGCAGGTCTGCTTCGATTGCTACCGGGGAGCTGCCTGCTCCGCACATACGGAAACTGGTGGAGAAAACAGCAGAGAAATACACGGGGCTGAAGATTTGCGTCTATCCGATCCACAATGATTTTTTTGGAGAAAGAATTACGGTGTCCGGGCTGATTACCGGACAGGATCTGATTGCGCAGGTAAGAGGGAAGAAACTGGGAGAAGAACTTCTTATTCCTGCCAATATGCTGCGCGCAGGGGAAGAAATTTTTCTGGATGATATTACGGTATCACAGGTGGAAAAAGAACTGGGGGTACCGGTCCGGGTTGTGGATCCATCCGGGCAGGCATTCGTAAGAGCTTTGCTGGGAGAGGAAAACGGACAGAATCATAAAAGGAGGCAAAGCTATGAGCAAGCCGATTGTGGCTATTGTGGGGAGACCTAATGTAGGGAAATCTACCTTGTTTAACGCGCTGGCCGGCGAGATGATATCCATTGTAAAGGATACGCCGGGTGTGACCAGGGACCGCATTTATGCAGATGTTTCCTGGCTGGACAGAGATTTTACCATTATTGATACCGGAGGAATTGAACCGGACAGCCAGGATATCATCCTTTCCCAGATGCGGGAACAGGCGCAGATCGCCATTGATTCGGCGGATGTGATCATTTTTATCACGGATGTCCGGCAGGGAATGACAGACGCGGATTCGCAGGTGGCGGATATGCTGAGAAAGAGTCGCCGCCCGGTGGTTCTTGCTGTCAATAAAGTGGATAATTACAAGAGCCAGCAGATGGATGTGTATGAGTTTTATAATCTGGGCATTGGAGAACCGTTTCCTATTTCTGCAGAGGGAAAACAGGGGATCGGCGATCTCCTGGACGCGGTCGTCAGCCATTTTCCGGAGCACAGTGGAGAGGAAGAGGACAGTGAAATTCCGAAAATAGCTATTGTCGGGAAACCGAATGTCGGAAAATCTTCCATTATAAATAAGCTGCTGGGAGAAAACAGGGTTATTGTCTCGGATATTCCCGGCACTACTCGTGATGCGGTAGATACGACTATTACAAGAAACGGGAAGGACTATCTTTTTATTGACACTGCCGGGCTTCGCAGAAAGAGCAAAATCAAAGAGGATATTGAGCGGTACAGTATCATCCGGACGGTCTCAGCGGTAGAAAGGTGTGATGTAGCCGTATTGATGATTGATGCCGCAGAAGGAATCACCGAGCAGGACGCCAAGATTGCCGGGATTGCCCACGACAGGGGAAAAGGGCTCATTATTGCGGTAAATAAATGGGATCTCGTGGAGAAAGATAACAGTACCATGAAAACGTATACGGAAAAAATACGGTCAGTGCTGTCTTTCGCCCCATATGCGGAGATGCTTTATATTTCCGCAAAGACAGGACAGCGGCTGAATAAGCTGTTTGATGCCGTAGACCAGGTGCTGGAGAGTCAGTCGCTGCGGATTCAGACTGGTGTGCTGAACGAAATTCTTACAGAGGCCGTTGCCATGCAGCAGCCGCCTTCAGACAAGGGCAGACGGCTGAAAATATTTTATATGACGCAGGTTTCCATAAAACCGCCGACATTCGTAATATTTGTGAATGACAAGAAGCTGATGCATTTTTCCTATCAGAGATATCTGGAGAACAGAATCCGGGATTCCTTCGGCTTTCAGGGTACAGCGATTCATTTTATTATTCGGGAGAGACAGGAGAACGGGGAATCATGACTGCCAGAGTTTTATGTCTGCTAATCGGATACTGCTTCGGCCTTTTTCAGACGGGCTACTTCTACGGAAAAAGAAGAGGAGTGGACATCCGCACGATGGGAAGCGGAAATGCGGGTACAACCAATGCCCTTCGTTCCCTTGGCCTGAAAGCAGGACTGATTACCATGGCGGGAGATATTTTGAAATGCATTCTTGCGGTGCTTGTCACATGGCTGGTTTTCCGGAATGCCTATCCGGATCTGGTCCCGCTTCTGAAAATGTATACGGCGGCCGGAGTCGTGCTTGGGCATGATTATCCGTTTTTCCTGCATTTTAAAGGCGGAAAGGGAGTCGCGGCGACGGCGGGAATTGTCATAGCATTTGGAGATTTTCGGCTGATTGTTGTGGTTATTGGACTGTTTTTTGTCATCTTCTTTACAACGCATATCGTATCGCTGGCATCTTTGCTGGCTTATACAGTTTTTTGTGTCGGAATCTGGATTTTTACGCTGGTGGGAGATTACGGCCTGACTGGGGAGGCGCGGGCAGAACTGCTGATTCTTGTTACTGCTTTGACAGTCCTGGCTTATTACGGGCACCGGGGAAACATTAAAAGACTGGCACAGAAAAATGAAAGAAAAACGTATCTGCACAGAAAAGAAGAAAAAGAGCATCACTAGACTAGAACAACAGGAGAAAGAAGCATGGTCAGAATAGGGATGATCGGATCCGGCAGCTGGGGAACAGCCTTGGCATGGCTGCTGGCGAATAATGGGCATGAAGTTGAGGTCTGGTCTCATAAAGAAGAGATGACAAGAATGTTCCGGGAGCATCACGAGAATGCGGATAAGCTGCCGGGCGTCATTTTGCCGGAAACCATGGCTTTTACCTCGGATCTGCAAGAAGCCTGCAGGGACAAGGATATATTAGTCCTCGCGGTTCCTTCCCCGGCTGTCCGGAGTACCGCCAGGAAGATGAAGGAGTACATCCGGTTCGGTCAGCTGATTGTAAGTGCTGCCAAGGGTATCGAAGAGGATACGCTGGATTATATGACAGATATCATTGAGGAAGAAATACCTCAGGCAAATGTGGCGGTACTATCCGGTCCCAGTCATGCGGAAGAGGTCGGAAGGGGGCTTCCGACTGCCATTGTAGCAGGCGCGCGGGATAAAAAGTCTGCAGATATGGTTCAGATGGTTTTCATGTCACCGGTTTTCCGCGTCTATACCAGTTCGGATCTACAGGGAATACAGCTGGGAGCAGCACTGAAAAACGTAATTGCCCTTGCCGCCGGGATTGCGGACGGGATGGGGTATGGAGATAATACCAAGGCGGCGCTGATAACCAGGGGAAGTGCAGAGATCGCAAGACTGGGAAGCAGCATGGGCGTTCATATGGAGACGTTGTACGGATTGTCCGGAATCGGCGACCTGATTGTGACCTGTGCCAGTGCGCACAGCCGGAACCGCAGAGCCGGGTACCTGATGGGACAGGGGAAAAGCATGGAAGAGGCCATGCGGGAAGTAAGTCAGGTGGTAGAGGGCGTATATTCCGCAAAAGCCGGCTTAAAACTGGCCAGGGAGTATCATGTAGAGATGCCGATTATAGAAGCTGTAAACCGGGTTCTTTTTGAGAATTGCCCCGCACGGGAGGAAGTGAAAAATCTTATGCTCCGGGACGGAAAGGATGAAATTGCGGAGTGGAGCTGAGAGAGGGGCTGAGAGGAGCTATGTAACTGAAAATCACTGGTTGACAAATATACGGCGCTATTGTAAAATTTGCTTTGTCAGTCGGGGTTCTGGCTGATTGTTTGCGCGAGTGGCTCAGGGGTGGAGTACAACCTTGCCAAGGTTGGGGTCGCGGGTTCGAATCCCGTCTCGCGCTCTTTTTTATACGAAGGGGGCTGCTCTATGAGCTGCCCCCTTTCGTATAAACCGAGTCCGGCCGGATATTCGAAGGTTCGAAGTCTCGTCGGTCCTGCGGCCGACTCGGTCGGCGCTTTTTTACAGGAGAAAGCTTATTATGGCATTATATCAGATCCCTTGTGACGGTTGCTGTGATTGCCTGCCATGTGCGGCGGATTTGAATATTCCGGAGATTTTCCGGATTTATAATCGCTTTCTGCGCGGCGAAGAGGCGGAGGCGCTGCAGGAGTATCACAGTTTGGCACACAAGGCAGATGAATGTATTCGCTGCGGAAGGTGTGAGAAGAGCTGCCACAACCGGATTGGAATCAGCGCGGTTATGTTCGGAATACCGGAAGAGATGGAATAGCAGTGCTTCTGATACATGGTTTCGGGTATTTAAGAACATTTCAGTAATTATTCGCAATTTGTTTTGACGTATAGATAGTAATATGTTATGATACTTGTTGAAATGAGACTAATTACAACCTGAAAATTCCGGAAGGAGTGTTTAGCTATGTATGATATTACGTCATTAGGAGAATTGTTGATTGATTTTACGCCTTGCGGAACCAGCGAAGCAGGAAGACAGCTGTTCGAGCAGAATCCGGGAGGCGCTCCTGCCAACGTACTTGTTTCTGTCAGCCGTCTCGGACAGAAGGCGGCTTTTATCGGCAAGGTCGGCGATGATATGCACGGCGCTCTCCTGAAAAAAACGTTAGAGGAGAACGATGTAGATACGTCCGGTCTTATTGTAGATCCGAATGTTTTTACTACCCTTGCATTTGTGACGCTCACAGATGGGGAACGTAATTTTTCGTTTGCCAGAAAGCCAGGCGCAGACACGCAGCTTCGGAAGGAAGAAGTTAATCTGGAGATTCTGAAAAACACCAGAATTTTTCATTTCGGCTCGCTTTCACTGACGGATGAGCCAGCCCGGAGCGCTACGATTTACGCGGTCGAGCATGCAAAGCAATACGGGGCACTTATCTCCTATGATCCAAATTACCGCGCGCCTCTGTGGAAGGACAGAGAGACTGCGGTGAAAGGAATGCGTTCCGTAATCAAATATGTGGATATCATGAAGATTTCGGATGAGGAGACGGCACTTCTGACGGACGTTGATGACCCGAAGAGGGCAGCGGAAGCTCTTCTACGGCAGGGGGTAAAGTGTGTGGTGGTTACCCTGGGGAAAGATGGCGCTATGCTGGTTACGGAAAAAGTCTGCGTACAGGCTCCCGCTCAGACCAGAAAGGTGGTAGATACCACTGGTGCCGGGGATTCTTTCTGGGGCGGACTTCTTTCCAGGTTCGCCAGGTATCATGTAAATCCTGCGGAGATTTCGGAAAGCCAGGCGGCGGAGTTTCTTCGTTATGCGAATATCGTTGCGGGATTGTGTGTGGAAAAACGTGGGGCGATCCCTGCAATGCCTTATCAAAAAGAGGTGGAGGACATCTTTAATCTGAGGCTGGATAAATTTTAACAGAAGGATGGATAAGAATGAGAGATCAAAAAAGACGCAGGATGTTTGCAGCCGTGCTTGCCGTTCTGCTTGCCGCGATGATGATTATATCGCTGGCAGTGGTGATGGTTCAGGCAGATGAACTGCAGGCTGTTCCGGTCAGTTCTTCGGAAGAGGCAGTAACTTCCTCGTCGGGCTTGGAAGCCGTCAGCGGTACTTCGCTGGTACAGGGGCAGGCGGGCACGGATGCGGGTACTGTGGGCAGTTCTCGTAAAGTTTATATTGAAAATATTGATGTAACAGATATGACAGAGGACGAGGCCGATGCCGCGGTAAAAAAGAAAATGGAAGAGCTTTCCGCGGACACAATTGTCTTTCACGGAGGCTGCCATACGTATGAGACGACAGCAGGGGAACTGGGCTTAGCTTATGCAAACACAAATATCGTGAAAGAAGCTCTCTCCATCGGGACAAAGGGCAGTGCCCTGAAGCGTTTTCTCGCCAATCGTTCTATGGCGGAAAACGGTCCGATTACTCTCTGTCTGGATCTTACGGTAGATGCCGGCAAGGTGAAAGAAACGGTAAAGAATTCCGAGTCTGTTTTAAACTGCGAACCGAAAAAAGCGGGTCTGAAGAAAAATTCGGATAATACTTTTTCCATCACGGAGAAAGAGGACGGATGCAAAATCAACGAGGATGCTGCTGCCGCGACCGTTGTAAGCTATATGGATAACGAGTGGCACGGCGGAGAAGGCGGGGTTGTTCTGGACGCGGATATCACGCAGGCAGAGGACAGCACTGATCAGCTAAAGGAAGTTACAGATGTCCTTGGAACCGGTACTACACAGTATTCCAGGGACGAGGCTAACCGGGATACCAATATTACTCTTGCGGTAGAAAAAATAAACGGTACGGTGGTTTATCCCGGAGAGGAATTCTCCGCAAATAAGACAATCGGGCCGCAGACGGCCGAGACCGGATTTAAACTGGGCGGAACCTATGCGGACGGGGGCGTCATTCAGACATATGGCGGCGGTGTCTGTCAGGTAACCACAACGCTTTATCAGGCTGTTCTGCAGGCAGAGCTGGAAGTAACAGAACGCCATAATCATTCCTTCCTGGTCAGCTACGTTACACCGGGACTGGATGCAGCTATCGCGGAAGATTATATGGATCTGAAGTTTGTCAACAGTACCGATTACCCGATCTATATTGAAGGGTCTGTGGATGAAAGCGGAAATATTGTCTTTAATATCTATGGACATGAATACCGTGAGTCCGGCAGAAAAGTCGTTTATGACAGCCATATTCTGGAATATAAGGATTATGATGTCGCATACAAGGCAGATCCCAATGCGGACTTTGGCTCTCTTGCGGTAACCGGGGGACAGGAAGGTCTGGATTCTGAGCTTTACAAGCTCGTATATAATGGGGATGAGCTGGTCAGCAATGATCTTTACAGTACCAGCACCTACGATCCGATGGATACGACTTATACAGCGGGTACGAAGAACGCAACCAGTGCGACGATCACGGCGATCAGCCAGGCTATCGCAGACAAGAGCCTTACGGAGCTGCAGAGCGCTATTGCAAACGGCAGCACGGTGGATTCCGGTACGCAGCAGTAATTTCATGATGAAAGCTGGTATGGCCAGTGGCGATTCGGTTTTATGCGATATGAGGCGAGAACTCACATAAGTAGACAGTTTTACAGGTGCCGCCCGGCAACTCAGGCGGCACCTGATTTTTGAAATGTGAAATACTGCGGCAATTCATAGGATAAATTTTGACAGAAAAGACAGGGAAAAGAATGAAAACAGGAAAACTTCCGGAGGCGGTACTCCTTCGATCAGTAATTCGGCAGGTAAAACACAGAAGAGATGATGTACTGGCGGGGCCGGCGGTAGGCGTGGACTGTGCGGCGATTGCGCCTGGCGATGGAGAAGTGATTGTTCTGTCTACAGACCCTATCACCGGAACAGTGAAGGATCTTGGAAATCACTGTATTCATGTGACGGCAAATGATATAGCGGCTTCAGGTGCAGAGCCGATCGGCGTGTTGCTTACGTTCCTGCTTCCACAATCGCTGGAAGAGCCGGAATTGAGGAGCATGATGCAGGAGGCGGAGACAGCCTGCGCTTCGCTTAATATGGAAATCATCGGAGGACATACGGAGATCACAGAGGTGGTCAGGCAGCCGCTTGTCGCTGTGACCGGAGTGGGTAAAATCCGGCGTGATGTATTTCTTTCCCCCAAAAACATGTATTCAGGTTGAAAGAGAAAAAGATAATCA
>CACVSR010000042.1 GCA_902756775.1 uncultured Lachnospiraceae bacterium
GGTCGGAGAAATAAGGCGTCAGCGCGGTCATCTGGTCCATGTTGTTTTTCTGCGTCTCGTACAGATACTGGAACAGCGCCCCGGCCGCGATCACACCACAGGAAAAATCCGCCACTCCCAGCCCGGCCAGGGAAGAGGTGTGAAAGTGCTTCGTAAGAATTCTGCTGCACGCTTCATCGTCAAAATAATAATCATCCAGTGCGGATACGGCGATATGCTGCCTTCCCCGTATGTCGTCCATATCCAGGCCTGATACCAGAAGAGCCTGGTTGCAGATGATTTCGGACGGCCGGAATTTCTGGATTTCATCCATCAGACGGGGAACGCCGTCTGTCTCGGACACCAGACACTGTCCGGTAGAGATATCCGCGACAGACAGACCGTAACGGTCCGACAGATCCACAATGCACATCAGGTAATTGTTCCTGGTCTCATCCAGCTCTTCCTGGCTGATGATGGTTCCGGGGGTCACTACTCGGATCACTTCGCGCCTGACAATTCCTTTTGCCTGCTTCGGATCCTCCATCTGTTCACAGATGGCGACCTTATGCCCCTTTTCAATCAGCCTGGTAATGTAGGTATCCGCGGCGTGATAGGGAATCCCGCACATCGGCGCGCGCTCCTCCATCCCGCAGTCTTTTCCTGTCAGTGTCAGCTCCAGTTCCTCCGAGACCGTTTTCGCGTCATCAAAAAACATCTCGTAAAAGTCGCCCAGTCGGTAAAAAAGAATACAGTCTTTATACTCCTCCTTTGTCGCAAGGTAGGGCTGCATCATCGGTGAAACCGGCATAAAAATCTCCTGTTCTTTCATAAAAACCGGGCAGCTTTTACGCATGCCCGGACTCTTTGTCAAGCTCTCGTTCCCATGTAATAAAATCCCTGGCAGATATCCAGATGTACCGGAACAATCTGTCCGATCAGATCCGCTGTGCCCGGAAAATGAACAACCGTATTGTTATCCAGCCGGCCGGTCACCAGAGAGTCGTCGTGTTCATTCACCTGCTCAACCAGGACGTCCATGGTTCTTCCCTCAAAACGCGCCGTCTGCTCCCGTCCGATCTTCTGAACCAGGGCAAGAAGCCGGTCAAACCGGTCCTTCATCACATCCTCCGGAACCTGTTCCATATCTGCCGCCGGTGTTCCGCTCCTTCTGGAATAGAGAAACGTAAAGGCACTGTCAAAGCGCACGCGGCGCACGACATCCATGGTCTCCTGAAAATCCTCCTCCGTCTCTCCGGGAAATCCGACGATGATATCCGTTGTCAGGGAAATGTCCGGTACCGCCTTCCGGATTCTGTCCACAAGAGCCAGGTAGCTTTCCTTTGTGTAGCGGCGGTTCATTTTCTTCAGGATTCCAGTGGAACCGGACTGCAGAGGCAGATGCAGGTGACGGCAGATGTTCGGATATTTTGCCATGACAGCGATCAGTTCGTCCGAAAGATCCTTGGGATGGGAGGTCATAAAACGCACACGATCCAGACCGTTGGTCTGCGCGATCTGCTCCAAGAGCTGCGCAAAGCTGCAGGCCTTGTCCTCCGGCAGCCCCTTCCCGTAGGAATTGACATTCTGTCCCAGCAGCATGACTTCCCGCACGCCGTCCCTGACCAGATTGCGGATCTCACAGAGAATTTCCTCCGGCTCCCGGCTGTGCTCCCGTCCTCTGACATAGGGAACAATGCAGTATGAGCAAAAATTGTTGCAGCCGTACATGATGTTCACGCCAGATTTAAAGAAATATTTCCGGTCTGTGGGAAGCTCTTCGACCACCTGATCGGTTTTCTGCAGAATATCCACCACCATGCCCTGATCCTCAAAGACATGATACAAAAGCTCTGCCAGCTTATACACGTTGTGGGTTCCGAAAATCAGATCAACAAAGCGGAAGCTCTTCTTAAGACGGTCCACCACCTGCTGCTCCTGCATCATGCAGCCGCACAGGCCGATAATCATATGGGGATTCTTATCCTTCAGGGAATGCAGATAGCCCAGGCGGCCGTAGACCCTGGTATTGGCGTTCTCCCTTACCGTGCAGGTATTATAGAGAACCAGGTCAGCCTCCTCTTCGTCCGTGTTCCGGTAGCCGATTTCCTCCAGAATACCCCGGAGTTTTTCAGAATCTCTGGCATTCATCTGACACCCGAACGTTACGCAGCAGGCCGTCAGCGGATGTCCGAGCTCCGCTTCCTTCTTTTTAACAATTTCTCTGCATTCCCGGATAAAATAATACTGCCGTTCCGGTTCTGTTTCCGGTACAGCTCCCGGATATCTGTTTTCTCTGTCTTCTGAACTCAATATATAACCTCTCGTTTCAACGGATCACTCTTTTTTCAGTCACCAGCATTTGTGGCTTGATATCGTACTCGTTCACCGGCACCCGGTCAACGATCTGAAATTCAAAGCACACGGCGATGGTAGGATGCTCCCTGTGAATTTCCTGATATTTGTCATAATAGCCTCCGCCGTAGCCGCAGCGGTTCCTGCTCACATCAAAGGCAACACCGGGTACTATAAACAGGGCATCCTCCCAGTTATCTGCCAGATGATCCACCATCCGGTAGCCGATAGATTCGTTATCCGCCGGCTCATAGATCCCCATACAGCCCGGCGCCGTCTGACGGAAATCTGTAATTTCGTAAAAATTCATGGTCTTTCCGTTTACCCTTGGGACGGCGGTCTGCTTTCCGTCCTCCCAGCAGCCCCGGATAAATTCTCTGGTCATCACCTCATGGTTGTAATCCATATAGGCAAAAACATGCTTCGCATTTTTGTACAGATCCATCTCCCGGATCTGTCCGAACAACATCCGGCTCCACTCCTCAATTTCCTGATCTGTGGCTTCCTTCCTTCTGGAAAAAATCAGTTTGCGGAGCTGTTTTTTTTCTTCTGACATGGCAGTTCTCCTTCTTCATTCGTTCCCGTGTCAACATGTTCCGGAAATGCCGGAAAACTTATTCCTCTCTGCAGTATGCGCTTCCAAATCCGATGGATTTCTCCAGTTTCTTCCGGAAAAATGGTCTTTTCTACACCATATGCTCCAGCTTGTTCAGCACATAGAATTCATCCTTACGGTCGGCCAGAAAAAGGGTTCCTATTTTTTCCCCGTCACAGATCCGGCCGATATTATGAAAGTCATTTCCGTTGGCAATCACCATATCACACCCGCTGGAAATTGCAATGTCAGCGGCGGAAAGCTTGGTTGCCATTCCTCCTGTCCCTACGCTGCTGCCCGTAGAGCTTTTTCCCATCTGCATCAGTTCCCGGTCAAGATGCTCCACGCAGTCGATGAAAACCGCATCGTCGGTCTGGTGCGGATCGTCCGTGTACAGGCCGTCAATATCCGACATCAGGATCAGCAGATCTGCGTTGACAAGGGCGGCTACAACGGCAGACAGACGGTCGTTATCGCCAAAGACCGACATGGAATCAATCTCATAAGTGGCAATCGTATCATTTTCATTGACAATGGGAACTACGCCGAATTCCAGAAGCTCCCGGAAGGTCTTGACCGCGTTGTAACGGTTCAGGTCATCCAGCATGGTATTTTTGGTCAGCAGTACCTGGCTGCAGATCTGATTGTATTCTGAAAAAAGTTTCTGGTAAATGCTCATCAGGCGGGCCTGCCCGACAGATGCGCACGCCTGCTTCTCATTGACATCTTCCAGCCTTTTTTCGATTCCCAGGGCGTTTTTCCCTACCATAATCGCTCCGGAAGAGACTAGAATCACATTCTTTCCGCGGTTTTTCAGATCGCAGAGCTGACGCACAAGAACCTCCATTTTCCGGAGATCCAGTTTTCCAGTCTCCGGATGTTGCAGGGAAGAAGAACCGATCTTCACGACTATTTTCTTTTTGTCTTTTAACCCTTGTCTGCTGCCGTCCATGCCGCGATCCTCACTCCATCTCTCTGGTAATTCCCAGCTCCTGCAGCGCATTCTCCTGCTTCTTTTCCATAACAGAAGCCTCTTCCTCCGTCATATGGTCATATCCCAGAAGATGCAGGACACTGTGCGCAATTAAAAAAGCAATTTCTCGCTTGAGCGTATGACCGTATTCCTGCGCCTGTTCCTTTGCCCGCTCCACGGAGATTACGATATCTCCCAGAAGGAGCTGACCGGAGTCCGGGTCAAAATCATCCTCCGCCTCCCGGCTGTTCTCCAGCATGGAGAAATCGGAGGGAGAATCCCAGTCGATCATGGGAAAAGAAAGGACATCGGTCGTCCTGTCGATATCGCGGAAGCTGTGGTTCAGACGTCGGATTTCCTCATTATCCACCAGCGTCAGAGAAAGTACCGCGTCATAGGGACATTTCTCATCCTCCAGAACCTGCGCGGCGACCTGCTCCGCCAGAGCCTCCGGATCAAAAGCCATCGTTTCCGCCTGTTCATTGCTGAATTCCACTGTCATTTTATCACCTCAGGGCCGTCCTTTCCGGCGTTTCTTTTTCCTGTCAGCCTGTGCCTGCGCCTTTTTTTCATAGCCCTCGTAGGCCTCCACAATTTTCTGCACCAGCGGATGACGAACTACATCCCTGCTGGTCAGTTCGCAAAAGGCAATGCCCTCAACCCTTTTCAAAACCCGGACCGCAACATCCAGGCCGGAGACGGTTCCCGCACCCAGATCCTTCTGGGTCATATCGCCGGTCACAATCACCTTGGAACCGAAGCCAATTCTGGTCAGAAACATTTTCATCTGTGCCGGCGTTGTGTTCTGGGCCTCGTCCAGAATAATATAGGCATTATCCAGTGTCCGACCGCGCATATAGGCAAGGGGCGCCACCTCAATCAGACCCTTCTCCATATTTTTCTGGAAGGCTTCCGCTCCCATAATCTGGTGCAGGGCATCGTAAAGAGGCCGCAGGTACGGATCAATCTTACTCTGCAGATCTCCGGGAAGAAAGCCCAGCTTCTCTCCCGCCTCAATCGCCGGCCGGGTCAGAATAATCCGGCTTACCTCATCATTCCGAAACGCCGTGATCGCCATGGCCATGGCCAGATAGGTTTTGCCTGTTCCGGCGGGGCCGATGCCGAAGGTAATCATGTGCTGCCGGATCGCGTCCACATACTGCTTTTGTCCAAGTGTTTTGGGCTTCACCGGACGTCCGCTGACGGTATGGCAGATATAATCCCCGTCAAGCTCTACAACCGCCTGCGTATTGTGCTCCATCGCAAGAGACAAAACATAATTAATGTTCTGCTCTGTAATCTCATTTCCTCTGCGGGAGAGCTCAACCAGCTGTTCCAGACACTCCCTGGCCTGGCGGACATTTCCCTCCGGCCCTGTGATCTTCAGATTTCCGTCTCTGGAGACAAAACTAACCTGAAGAGTTCTCTCTATTTTTTTTATATTCTGGTCAAACTGCCCGAATACATTTCTTTCGTGTTCTCCTGGAAGCTCGATCTGTTCCTCAATAATTCCGGCGTTCATGGCGCAATTCATCCTCTACTGTTTTCTGAACAGAATCAGCGAAAACCAGAGCAGAATCTGTTCTCCAAGATAATAATCCATTTTCAGCTTTTCCACAAGGCTGGACACCACAATGCCGTGGCTTTCAATACACGGATGCATCCGGTCCGGATGGCGGCAAGGGGCTCCCGGATAAGCACAGGAAGAACAGATGGCACAGGATTCGCTGGACAGAGTCAGAACATCAAAACCGTTCTTCCGCATTTTACGCTCCACGGAAACAGTAATCTCCTCATGTGCGAATCTTGTGGAGAGCGTCTCCTTCATGTCCAGAATATTATGGACTTCCGCCACCGTAGAGAAAAGTAGTCCCTCCGGATAGTTTAATATTTTTTCTCTGCACTCCTCTACCGTGCCGACCGCAGGAGGACAGGACCAGGAGGTTCCGTACCGCTCACACTCTGTCCGGCAGATCTCCCTCACCCTGCTGTTAATATCCAGATCCCTGGTCTGAAAAAAACTGTACTGATAAATCGGATACCCGGCAAGAAGCTGCTCGATTATTTTCTTTTCTTCCATTTCTGTACTTTCTGTCTTTTCCTTCCTGTTGAAGCCTTCTGCACACACCGCAGCTTCGTTAAATTCTTATGCAAAACAATCTCATTCACTTGTGATATGGCTCGTGATTCATGATCTTGAAGCAACGGTAAATTTGTTCCAGCAGGATCAAACGCATCAGCTGGTGCGGGAAGGTCATCCGGGAAAAACTGAGGGCGTAATCCGACCGGTTCCTAACCTCCGGAGAAAGCCCCAGGGAGCCTCCGATCACAAACACAAAATGACTTGCCCCGCCCGTCATCAGCTTCTGCAGCTTCTTCGACAGAGCGACAGAGTCCGTCATCTCTCCTCCGATCTCCAGCGTAATAACGAAGGCACGGTCCGGAATCTTCGCTAAGATCCTCTGTCCCTCCTTGTGCCGAATCGCGTCCTCCTCCGCCGCCGGAGCACCGTCCGGTGTTTTCTCATCCGGCACCTCCACAAGATCCAGAGTGCAAAAAGCTGACAGACGTTTCGCGTATTCACGGATTCCGTCTGCCAGATAATGCTCTTTAACTTTTCCCACACAGAGAATCGTGACTTTCATAACCCGCTTCTCCTTGTTCCGCCGCGGCCAAAAAAGGCTGCCGCTTTCTATACGCAATATGCAATATTCTGAAGGAAACATCCGCAGCGCAAGCGGTTTCCGGAAGAATATTCACATTACGCATAAAAAAGGCTGCCGCTTTCTACACGCAATATGCAATATTCTGAAGGAAACATCCGCAGCGCCGGTTCTTTCTCCCCGCAAGCCCAGGCGCCGCGGGGAGATTAGCACCGCTGCGCGAGGACAGAGCGCAAGCGGTTTCCGGAAGAATATTCATATTACGCCCAAAGCGGCAGCCCCACAAAACCTCACTTAGTTACCCTTACTCCGAATAAAAGAGTCAATCCCCTTCGCAGCAGCTTTTCCTGCTCCCATGGCAAGAATCACAGTAGCCGCTCCGGTCACGGCATCTCCTCCGGCAAATACGCCGGTCTTAGATGTCTGTCCATCCTCTTCGTTTGCGATGATGCATTTCCGCTTATTGATATCCAGTCCGATGGTTGTAGAGGAAATCAGCGGATTCGGTGATGTTCCGAGGGACATAATCACTGTATCTACATCCATGTCAAACTCCGATCCCTCAACCGGTACCGGCCGCCTTCTTCCGGAAGCATCCGGCTCGCCAAGTTCCATACGGATGCAGCGGATTCCCTTGACCCAGCCGTTTTCATCCACATGGATTTCTACCGGATTACAGAGCAGGTCGAACTGAATCCCCTCTTCCTTCGCGTGATGAACCTCTTCCTTTCTGGCCGGAAGCTCTTCCTCACTTCTGCGGTAAATAATATGTACCTCCGCGCCCAGACGAAGAGCGGTTCTGGCTGCATCCATGGCTACGTTTCCGCCTCCGACGACAGCTACCTTTTTCCCGCAGTGAATCGGTGTGTCATAGTCCTCACGGTACGCCTTCATCAGATTGTTTCTGGTAAGGAATTCATTGGCGGAAAATACACCGTTAGCGTTTTCTCCCGGAATATGCATAAACATGGGGAGCCCCGCGCCTGACCCTATAAATACAGCCTCAAATCCCTCTTCTGTAAGGAGCTCATCTACGGTGATGGATTTTCCGATGATGACATTCGTTTCAATTCTAACGCCCAGGTTTTTTACATTTTCCACTTCCTGATCCACGACAGCGGACTTCGGAAGACGGAATTCGGGAATTCCATAGGAAAGAACCCCGCCTGCCTTGTGAAGGGCTTCAAAAATCGTTACATCATAGCCTAATCTCGCAAGATCTCCCGCACAGGTTAAACCGGAAGGACCGGCGCCGATTACGGCAACCTTATGTCCGTTTTTCTCCTTTGCAGGATCCGGGCGGATCCCCTGTTCTCTGGCCCAGTCTGCCGTAAAGCGCTCCAGCTTTCCGATGGACACCGGCTCGCCCTTGATTCCCCGGATGCACTGTCCCTCGCACTGGCTCTCCTGCGGGCATACACGGCCGCACACAGCTGGGAGCGCGCTGGACTCGCTGATGACGTTATAGGCCTCCTTAAAGTCCTTTTTCCTGATCGCAGCGATAAATTCCGGAATATTAATGCTTACGGGACATCCCTGAATGCATTTCGCGTTCTTGCAGTGCAGGCATCTCTCGGATTCCTCGACCGCCTCTTCCGCGTTGTAGCCGTAGCAAACCTCGTCGAAATTTGTGGCACGGACCTTCGGATCCTGCTCACGAACAGGTACTTTTACTAACATTTTAGGATCTGCCGCCATTATTGATCACCTCCGCACATACCACAGCCGCCGTGATGCGTCTTACCCTCCTGCAACGCAAGCAGCGCACGTCCTTCTTCTGTCTTATACATGGTCATACGTTTCATTGCCTGGTCAAAATCTACCAGGAATCCGTCAAATTCTGGTCCGTCCACACAGGCAAACTTTATTTCATCTCCCACCTGGAGCCGGCACGCGCCGCACATTCCGGTTCCGTCCACCATGATCGGGTTCATGCTGACAATGGTCGGGATATTGTAAGCCTTCGTCATCTTTACGACAAACTTCATCATAATCATCGGTCCGATGGCCACACAGTGATCGTAGCTTTTCCCCTCTTTTTCAATCAGATCCTGCAGGCACTGCGTTACCATGCCCTTTCTCTGGTAGGAGCCGTCATCGGTCGTAATGTAGAGATTGCAGACCTCCTTAAACTCTTTTTCCATGATGACCAGATCTTTCGTCTTGGCTCCGATAATGACATCCGCTGTGATGCCCTTCTCATGGAGCCATTTTACCTGCGGATAAACGGGCGCAGTGCCGACGCCTCCGGCAATGAAGATGATTTTTTTCTTCTTCAGTTCTTCCACCGGCGTGTCAATCAAATCCGAAGGTCTTCCCAGCGGGCCGACAAAATCCTCAAAAGAATCCCCTGCCTTCAGCTTTGCCATTTCAATGGTGGAAACACCAATCGGCTGAAATACAATCGTAATAGTTCCCTTTTCACGGTCATAATCACAAATCGTAAGAGGTATTCTTTCCCCCTCCTCATACGCCTTTGCGATAATAAACTGGCCCGGTTCGCAATGTCTCGCGACCATCGGAGCATCCACCACCATGCGGTAGATGTTCTCAGACAATTTGTCCGCATCCAAAATCTTGTACATGCTGCTTCTCCTCTCCTTTAGTATATAGTTTTGCTACACTGCTTGGGTTTGCAGTGATAACAGACCCTTTATGATTTATCCGACTGGCTTTCAGATGCCGCCGCTGTGGGTGTCGGATCCACTGTCGCTGTAGGGGCAGGAGTTTCCGTTACTGTCGGTTCCGGCGTCGGAGTCTCCACGGTCTCCGCATTCTGCGGATCGGTATAGGAATAAACCGGCGCCGGGGTCGGTGTATTTGCCGGAGTCGGTGTCACCCTGGTATAGATGTAGGTGCAGGACGCGACTTTCCCCAGTTTTCCCTGTCTGCTGCAGAGAACCGCGTAAAACACATGGTCTCCCAGCTTCATCTCTACCGGACCAGTATATTTTTTGCTGCTCTTGTCCGGCTTGGAATCCCAGGAATAGTAGCAGGTATAACCGGATGGCACCTTTATCGTAATCCTCTGCGCGGTATTCTCTTCCTCTGAGGAAGAAGACACGCTCCCGGAATGATAAGAATTGACTTCATCTGTCTCCATTTTTTTATAGGTTCCGGAAACCGGAGAGATGACCGGAGCATCGGGGACATCATAGGAGATGATGTATTCCGCCTCCGCGGGGTCGCTTACCAGACCGTCAGCGGTAACCAGAACGGCTTTCACGGTAATGGTGCCCTCCTGGCTCAGCTCCAGTTTTCCGGCATAGAGAACAGAATTCTTTTCCGGATCCGTACCGTCTGTCGTGTACCGGATTTCCCCGCTTCCATCCGCAGTAATTTCAACTTTTACCACATCATTGTAGGTATTTCCCTCCGGACTGATAACCGGCGGCTGCGGATTAAACCGGCTGTATTTTTCCAGAACTTCAGAAAGACTGCATTTTTTCAGTCTGGCCTGTATTTTCTCCGGCTGGCTGTCATCCTGGTAGATCTGGAAAAGGAGCTCGTAGGCTTCTTCCAGCGAGCCGTTTCTATCCAGAAGAGATTCCAGAACCTCCGCGGCCTCGTCGTTCTGATCCAACTGGTATTCCGCTTTGGCAAGAAGCAGATTTGCGTCATCATTCTCCGGTTCGTAGCCCAGCGCTTTTTTCAGGTGTTCCAGAGCACCGGTATAATCCTTGTTCTCATAGCACTCCTGTGCCTGTGCGTACTGGTAGTCAAAGGTGTTGACGGTTCGGCTCCGGATGGCCGCCACCACGGAGATCGTGACAATAATGACAGCCGCGGCAATCAGTACAAACATAAGAACAAGCTTGTGCATGCGCCTTTTTTTCTGCTGTTCCATCTGTTCCTGAAAGTGCCGCTCTTCTTCCCGTTTCCGCTCAGCCTCTTCCTTTTCCTTCTCTGACTGCGCTATTTTACTCTCTATGGTCTCGAAATCCGGTACAAGCTGCACCTCCTGTCCGCACACAGGACAGAATAGCTCGTCATCTGCAAATTGTGCGCCGCAATTTGTGCAGGTTCTCATCCGTCAGTTTTCCTCCAGATAATTTTCAAACTGCTCCTGGTTCATCAGTACTTTTCTGGGCTTTGTTCCCTCTTCCTCACTGACAACCCCGGCCTCACAAAGCTGATCCATAATTCTGGCAGCCCGGTTAAAGCCGATCCGGAAGGCTCTCTGAAGCATTCCGATCGAGGCCTTGTCCTTATCAATCAGCAGCCGGGCGGCATCTGCAAAATATTCATCCTGATCGGAGGAATCCGTCCCGTTTCTGCTCTCCGTATGGAGTGCACCCTGGCTGATTTTCTCCTCGATCTCTTTGTCATACTCGTGGTTCTGGTGCCGTTCGGAAAGAAATTCCACAACCTTCTGGATTTCCTCATCCGAGACAAACGCACCCTGCACACGGGCAGGCTTCTGATATCCCTGGGGATAAAAAAGCATATCTCCTTTTCCCAGCAGCTTTTCCGCCCCGACCATATCCAGAATGGTTCTGGAATCTACGCCGGATGTTACGGAAAGCGCAATCCGGGACGGCATGTTTGCCTTGATCAGACCTGTGATGACATTGACGGAAGGCCGCTGTGTGGCAATGATCAGGTGAATGCCGGCAGCTCGTGCCAGCTGGGCAAGGCGGCAGATGGCATCCTCCACCTCGTTCTGCGCCACCATCATCAGATCGGCAAGCTCGTCCACAATAATAACGATTCTCGGAAGTCTCCGGGGTTTCTTTGATCCGTCCTCCGGTTCCGGCATGGCATCTATTTTGGCGTTATAGCTCTTGATATCCCTGGATCCGGTTTCCGCGAACCGCTGATAGCGTTCGGTCATCTCCGACACAGCCCAGTTCAGGGCGCCGGCCGCCTTTTTTGGGTCTGTCACCACAGGTATAAACAGATGCGGAATTCCATTATAAACGGAAAGCTCCACAACCTTCGGATCAATCATAATAAATTTTACTTCATCCGGTGTAGCCTTGTAAAGAATACTCATAATTAAAGTATTGATACAGACCGATTTTCCGGATCCGGTCGCGCCCGCAATCAGCAAATGCGGCATTTTCGCGATATCCGTCACCACCGGCTGCCCGGCTATATCCTTGCCGACCGCAAAAGCAAGAACCGATTTTTGTCTCCGGAACGCCTGGGATTCCAGCAGCTCCCGCAGGGGAACAGAGAGATTGGTTTTATTCGGCACCTCGATGCCGATGGCAGCCTTTCCGGGGATTGGCGCCTCAATACGAATATCCGCAGCAGCCAGATTCAGCTTGATGTCATCCTGAAGGCTCAGGATTCTGCTTACCTTTACCCCCTGCTGCGGGGTGAGTTCGTACCTCGTGACTGTAGGCCCGCAGCTGATATGATTGATCGTAACCTCCACACCGAAGCTTCGCAGAGTCTCCTGAAGCTTGAGAGCGGTGGCCTTCAGATGCTCATTGGAATCTCCCACCTGGCCGCTTCCGACAGGATTCAGCAGATCAATCGGCGGAAAGACATAGTTTTCTGATTCCTCCATGGCTTCTGCCGGTATTTCCAGATCCGGAATTTCTCCCGCTGATGTTTTTTTCCTGCGCTTCGGTTCACCGGCAGCATTTTTGCCTTTTCCCGTCTCCTCCTCCGGCATATGGTTCCGGTCGGCTCCGTCCTTCTTCGCATCCGCGGCGCCCTCCACGGAAACCGGGGCTTCTTTTTTTCCTTCAGGAGCGCCGTTCCCCGGACGGCTTCCGTTGTCAATGATCTCATCCGGAATAGCCGCAGGGTTCTCCGGATCTTTTCTGGGTGGATCGGTAGACATGGCCGTTACCCTGTCGTCACTGTTGTTCAGTGTTACAATCTTCAGGGGATCTGACTGAAAAGCCTGCCGGCTTCTGCGGAAATGTTCGTCGAATTCCCGCTTCTCCCGGTTTGCGCGGGCGATCCTCTCCCTGCTGTTTTTTCTCCTTGTTTTCCTGTCCTGACGTTCTTCCTTCTCCCTGCTTCTAATTTCCTTCCACTCGCCTCTGGAAACAGCCTTCTCTTCCTTTCTCTGAAGGGCGTTCTCATAGGCTTTTTCACTGTGCTCGCGCATCGCTGTCAGAAGCGGCTTCTGCGTCAGGAGAATCGCGAACAAAACCATTCCGGAAAGGATCAGAACGTAAGCTCCTGCGGTGCCGAATGCGGTTCCGAACAGTTTTACAAGGATTCCGCCCACCAGTCCGCCCCCGGACTTATCCAGCGAACTCTGCAGAAAGAGCTGCGCCACGCCGGTATTTTTCTCGTTTCCGTACAGAAGCAGCTGAAAAAACGCGCTCACAAAGCAATACAGCCCGATCAGACCTGCTGTCCGCCTGACTGCCTGCGCCTCCGCGCCATTCGACAGATGAAAAAGGAACAGATAAAACAGCAGGAAGGGAAAGACATAGGCCGGGATTCCGAATAAGCCGAAAAAAAGGCGTGAGACCGCTCTTCCCACAACGCCCCCAAGCCCTATATTTCCGATAAAAATAAGGATGCAGAAAACCAGCATAAGGAGAACTGCCATATCCCTTTTCATGACAAGCAGCTCCTTCTCGCGCTTTTTCCTCACTGCGGCCTGTTTTTTCCCCGACCGGGCCGTTTTTCTTTTTCCCCTTGACTGAGCCAAAAAAATATCCCCTTACAAATATAGCACCATACAGATAATTCCTATGACAATACAATAACCTGCAAAGCGTCTGCTGTCCCTGGTGCTGACAAGACCGCCGGCTCTTCTCAGAAACAGAATTCCTGTCAGCGCAGCGGCGGCAATACCGGCCAGACAGGGAACCGTTCCCACATCCGCCCGCAAAGACACATCGGATCCCGCCTGCTCCAGAATCAGCCCTCCGACAATTTCCGGAATACAGAGAAGATACGCGTACCGGACAGAGAATTTTTTCGAGCAGCCGCTTAAAGATGCTCCTGCAAAAGCCATGCCCATCCGGGATACCCCCGGAATTATGGCGAGTCCCTGAAGAACACCTGTCAGGAATGCTCCACGCAACCGGATCCCCTTCCTGCTTCTCCCCGATGCCGTCATGAAGGAGGAAACAAGAAGCAGCAGCGCTGTCAGAAAAAAACCAGTTCCGGTGACAAGCAGGTTTCCAGCCGCCCTTTCCGCTGGTTTTCTCAGCAAGAGACTCAGAAAGGCTGTCGGAATCGTAGAAACCAGCAGCCAGATAAATAATTTTCTGTAATTCGTTGTCATGATGCTTCGGTAACGAATCTGATCCGGATGCCGGGCAAGTCTTACCGCCTGTCCCAGGTTATAGAACACATCCAGCAGAATATCCAGCCCTGCCCGGCAAAGCCGGAGCAGATCACGGTAGAACACAGAGACAACCGCAATCAGCGTCCCCAGATGCATCGCGGAAAGATATTTCAGCGATACAGAGGAACCGGTTCCGAACAGATGTCCGAGCAAAACCAGATGTCCCGAACTACTGACCGGAAGAAAGGATG
>CACVSR010000043.1 GCA_902756775.1 uncultured Lachnospiraceae bacterium
GACTTGCAGTAAGGACAGATCTTTGTCTTGGGAGCTTCCTCCACCGCTTCTTTATGCAGAAGCTTATCACGCATCTCCGACGCCTTGTTCAGCGCTTTCAGAACGCAGAACAGGACTAGCGTGATCAGCAGAAAATTGACGACAGCCGCAAGAAATGTTCCCAGACCGAGTACGACCGCATTTTCCCCGCTTCCGCGCAACGTTACATTCCAGGAATCGAAATTTGTCCCACCGAAAATAGCGGAAATCAGCGGCATAATAATATTATCAACCAGAGAGTTTACAATAGCTGTAAACGCTCCGCCGATAATAATGCCGACTGCCATGTCCATGACATTGCCCCGTGTAATAAACTTCTTGAACTCTTCCAAAAAAGCCTTCATTTTCTCTCCCTTCTTATCCCTGCAGGGTTTCTTTAACGCTCTGACGTTTTAACACGTCAGAAGTACCAAAACAAGCCTGCCAAGTGTCTTCTATTTTATGCACAGGCTCATAACACAAATAATACCACAGGTTTTTCTGCAGTCCAATCCTCATCCTTCAGAAATTGCATCATTCTCCGGTTTCCTGTGAATGATTTCCCTCGTGTTTTTTTCCACCAGCTTCCGGGGCACCATGATCTGATGGCCGCACCCGGTACACCGGAGCCGGAAATCGGCTCCGGTTCTCAGGATCTCCCAGGTCTGACTTCCACAGGGATGCGGTTTTTTCAGTTTTACATAATCTCCCACCGTATATTCTCTGTGTACGCTCATATCCTTATCCCCGCACCTGTAGCTGGCTGAGCACCTGTCCGATCGGCTCCTGAATCAGAAGATCCGCCGTCCGATCCATGCTCGTGGAGCCTTTATTGATCAGCACAATCCGGTCTCCACGGAAATACTGGACAAGCCCTGCCGCCGGATAAACCACCAGCGAGGTTCCCCCGACAATCAGCACATCCGCGTGTTCAATCGCACGTACCGCCCCTTCAATGGTGTTCTGGTCAAGCCCCTCCTCATACAGCACGACATCCGGCTTAATCACACCGCCGCATCTGGTGCAGTAGGGAACCCCTTCGGACTCTTTTATAAATTCCGCATCGTAAAAAGCCCCGCACCTGGTGCAGTAATTTCTGTGCACGCTCCCATGCAGCTCATACACGGTTCTGCTTCCTGCCTTCTGGTGCAGCCCGTCAATGTTCTGCGTCACAACCGCTTTCAGCTTTCCGGCCGTCTCCATCTCTGCCAGCTTTTTGTGGGCAGCATTCGGCCGGGCGTCCAGCGCCAGCATCTTATCCCTGTAAAAGCGGTAAAATTCCTCTGTGTGCTGTACAAAAAAGGTATGGCTCAGAATGGTCTCCGGCGGCCAGGCATATTTCTGATGATAAAGACCGTCCACGCTTCGGAAATCCGGAATGCCGCTCTCTGTGGACACTCCTGCCCCGCCGAAAAACACGATGTTCCGGTGTCCGTCTACGATTTTCTGTAATTCTTGAATTTTCTCTTCCATGTCAGCACCATCCTTTCCGATTTTCTCTGCCGTTATTTATCCCTGGTCCAGTACCGCCTGCACAACAAATCGGGAAGCACTGTCCGCCGTACAGGTGGAAAGCGTGACGATCCTGCTGCCCTCAGAAAAGTTCTGCACTCCCAGATCAACCGCGGACTGCGACTTCATCTGATCCGCCCAGTCCGCAAAGGTCTGTCCTGTTCCCTCAAACAGCGTATAAGCGCTGCCCACCGCGTCCGTCTCGTGAAGGCTGAACATCCGGTATCTGAGATTCTTCTCCGGAGTAAGAATCCAGAAGGTGGAGTCCTCCCTGTATTTTTCCTTCGTGAGAAGGTGGGAAAGGGTTCCGAACATCGAGCCATTTTTCATGTTGTGCCCGTAAATGATCGTATTCGGATCGGTAAAATCCCCGCTGTTTTTCGCCTCCATAAAAATCGAGCCGGAAAAATTATAAGTTCTCTCTGTCGTGCGGTGCAGGTAATAGTCGTCATCCTCTCCCTGCATAACCGGATAACTGATATCCAGGGCAGGAATATACAGCCAGCCGACGACATCTCCATTCACCTTTTTCAGCGCGTCAAAATCCACCTGAATCGGCGGTTTCAGCGCAGCGTCCGCTTCTGAAGAACCGCTTTCCCCGGAATACGCCCCGGAACCAGACAGGGATTCTCCCCCTGCCGCTGCATGATCCCCTGTATCTGTCGTATACGCATCTGCAATCCGGCTGTATTCCTTTTCTCCCTGCCGATAGGCATAAAGGGTGGT
Source organism: uncultured Lachnospiraceae bacterium (assembly GCA_902756775.1). Lineage (GTDB taxonomy): Bacteria > Bacillota > Clostridia > Lachnospirales > Lachnospiraceae > Bilifractor. Next base: position 2,257 of record CACVSR010000043.1, read on the forward strand.
TATCAGCCTGTATCCGGCATATGCCATAACCGCCAGACAGGCCAGAATGCCTATCGTAAGAAGAACATTTCCGGGATTTTTCTTTTTTCCTCCCCTTTTACTCATTCCTGCCGTCCCTCCGGTTCCGCAGATAAATCACACGAAGTCCCTTCAGCAAGAGGTTCTGGTCCAGACGGACGTTTTGCCGGCAGTACGGAACGATAAGCGAGGAAAATTCCCCTGTCGCCACCACAGAAGGCATCTCTCCCAGCTCGTCTCTTACCCGCTCCACGATCCCGTCCAGCATGGCGGCATTGCCGTATATCAGCCCGCTCCGCATCGAATCTACCGTATTCGTCCCGATCAGCCCGGATGGTTTTTCCGTCAGACTGATCTGCGGAAGCTGTGAGGTCATAGAGGCCAGCGCATCCAGTCCGATCACCGCTCCGGGCATAATCATGCCGCCCCGGTATTCTCCCTGCTTATCAATAACCGAAAATGTTGTTGCCGTACCCATATCAAAAATCAGAATCGGCTTCCGATATTCCGCCAGCGCCCCCACCGCGTCCGCCACACGGTCGCTCCCCAGCTGCGCCGGATTGTCAATCCGGATTTTCAGACCGTTTTTCAGTCCCGGCCCGACAATCATGCAGTGTTTTCCCGTAAGCGCCTCCGCCGCGTCCGCCATAGTCTTTTTCAGTGCCGGAACAACGGATGAGAGAATGCTTCCCTCAATCCGTGAAGGATCCACATGATGTACCTCCAGGAGGCTTTTGAGAAGCACCTGGTACTCATCGCTGGTCTTATACCGGTCTGTAGCGAGCCGGCACGAAAAATGAATGCTCTTTTCATCCATAATTCCAAAGACGATCTTTGTATTTCCAATATCAATGGCTAATATCATCCTCCATCCTCCTCGTACAGGCTTATTGTACTCCCTGCAGGGGAAGAACGCACGTATTTCCTTCTTTTTGCCGGATTGCGAGACTGGACGAAAAAGAAGAAATAGTTTATGATGTGAACGCTTAGCACTTAACATCAGATAGGAACAGATTCCGAGAGGTATCAAAATGAGTTTTCAGTTTATCAAAGCACTTCCATCACCGGAACAGATGAAGGCGCTGGTTCCGGTTCCGGAATCCGTGCGGAAAGCTAAAGAAGAGCGGGATGCCATGATCCGGAAGGTATTCACCGGAGAATCCGATAAATTTCTGGTCATCATCGGTCCCTGTTCGGCAGACAACGAGGATGCTGTCCTGAACTATGTAACAAGGCTGGCCGGAGTTCAGGAAAAAGTGCAGGACAAACTGATCCTGGTTCCCCGCATCTACACGAACAAACCCCGTACCACCGGGATGGGCTACAAAGGGATTGTCCATCAGCCGGATCCGGAAGGGAAGCCGGATCTGGAGGCCGGTCTGATCGCCATGCGCAAAATGCACATCCACGCTATAGAAGCTTCCGGGCTGACCTCTGCGGATGAGATGCTGTACCCCGCAAACTGGAGTTATGTGTCAGATTTCCTTTCCTATGTGGCAATCGGCGCGAGGTCGGTAGAAAACCAGCAGCACCGGCTGACCGTATCCGGCCTTGACATCCCTGCCGGAATGAAAAACCCCACCAGCGGTGATCTTTCGGTGATGATCAACTCCATTATTGCCGCACAGCATTCGCACACCTTTATCTACCGAAGCTCGGAATACCGGACAACCGGAAATCCTCTGGCGCACGCGGTTCTGCGCGGCGCAACAAATAAACACGGAAACAACATTCCCAATTATCATTATGAGGATCTGGAGCTGCTTCTCGCAAAATACGATGAAACCACACTGGTCAACCCAGCCGCCATTGTAGACACCAACCATTCCAATTCCGACAAACAGTTTGACCAGCAGCCCCGCATCGCAAGAGAGATTATGCACAGCCGGATTTACGATCCCCGCGTCCACGACCTGGTCAAGGGACTCATGATCGAAAGCTATCTTGTGGAAGGCTGCCAGAAAATAGGCACCGGAACCCATGTCTACGGCAAATCCATCACAGATCCCTGCCTGGGCTGGGAGGATTCTGAAAAGCTGATTGACGAAATCGCGGAGCTGGCCTGAGTCACTGAACTTTCGTTCCTCTTGTCTTTGTCCTTTCCCACTCCGGAGGGCCGGTTCCCATGTCGGCGTTCTGCCCCCGTTCAAAGGACAGACGCCTGTAAAAAACTGTCCGCACAGAAGGAACAGAAAAAAGCTTCCGATCCGTCATCCCAGGGTCTTGCCCGGAAATACCGATCGGGAGCTTTATATTTCTGCTTTTCTATTTTACTATGTTTCCGTGTTTTATGCTTCGGATCAGGAACCGCCGACCCGACGGACAGACGCCGGACTCTTTACATCAGGCGCATATACATCTGTGTCGAAGCAATGTCCGCGTGTCCCATCATTTTTTGTACATTCCTGATATCTGCTCCGTTTTTCAGCATATGGGCGGCAAACGAATGCCGTAAGGTATGCGGCGTGATATCTTTGGTAATACCTGCGGCGGCAGAATAGCTTTTCAATATTTTCCAGAACCCCTGACGGCTCATCGGGCTGCCGGAACAATTAGAAAACAGGTACTCACTTTCCCTTCCCTTCAGCAGACGCGTCCTCGCCGAATCCATAAAAGTATGTATGCTGTCCTCCGTCTCCGCCGACAGGGGAATAGTTCGTTCCTTCCCGTTCTCTCTGCAGGTCAGATATCCCACCTCAAGATTCAGATCTTTTACCCGCAGATTTACCAGCTCGCTCACCCGGATTCCTGTGGAATACAGGATCAGCAGCATCGTCTCATCACGTATTCCCTTATCCGTCTGGGTATTCGGCTGCTCCAGAAGCTTTTGAACTTCCTCCACAGTCAGTATTTCCGGAACCTTTTTTTCCACCTTCGGACTCTTCAGAGATACCGAAGGGTCATCCTCTATCCTGTGCATGCGGAGCAGATACTGATAAAAGGAACGAAGCGAAGCAATATTTCTGGAAACCGTGGCCGGAGACATATGGTCTCTTTCCAGGTACAGAAGATAGGAATTCAGGTTCGTCTCTGTGGCTTTGGTAATATCCGGCACATTCTGTTCTTCAAAATATTCCTCTGCCTTTTTCAGATCTCTTTTATAGGAAACCTCGGTATTATGAGAAATCTTCCGGAAATCGTGTAAATAAGTAATATACTCCTGAATTGCATTACTCATATCATCACACCCTCATTTTACTGTTTTTGATACCGTAAAAGCAATTCACCCTTCAAAAACGTAACCCTAATTATAGTCGGTTTTTTCAGAATTGCAAAGGCTGATTTTCTGCATAAATACTGCGTTTACGGGCATTTTCCCAAAAAAATACAAGATGTTGTACCGTTTTACATAATGCAATCCGACATCTTGTATTAAGAAATTTTATCTTCTGTTTTTCGGAATTGTTAATCCGGATTTTGCGTCTTTTCCGCAGGCGCTTCAGCATCCGGAACCGGCAGATCCGGATTTTTTTCCGCCGAAATTTCTTCTGTACTTTTCTGCGTTTCCGTTTCTTCTTCTGGCACTTCTGATGCTTCCGCAAATTCCGTGGTCTCCCCGGTCTCCGTTGCCGCTTTGTCCTGAAGTGCCTTCTGCTGCCCCTCCTCTTTCCGGAGCCTCATTAAATGACGCACCGAAAAGGCGGCGATCCCTGCTCCTCCGACAATAAATAAAATGGAAAAAATGATGCCGGCGGCATAGCTCCTTCCGGTCATCTCTCCTCCGATAATCCCGTCCTTCAAGATCTGATATGCCAGATAGATCAGATACACTCCCGCGGCAATCCGTATACCGTCTCCCACTTTCGGGTTTCCCATAAGCTTCCTCCCATGAGCCATGCTCTGTTCCTGAATACAGCCTGTTTCAAACGTTCTTTATCATACCATGACGGCGGTATGCCGAAAAGTCCCGGATTTTCTTTTTATGGCAAACCGTCCACAAATTCTATCCCGACATCCCGGATTTTTCCGTTCACCGCATCCCCCAGCCATTCTGCCATCGACACTCCGGATCTTGTTCGAAAATAGAAATTCCGATGCCGCACAATGGTATGCACAGTTCCGCCCAGCATCATCCGGAGATTCCTGAAATTATAAATAAAAAATCCAAAGCTGTCGGTGATTCCTTTCAGTTCCCTCAGCATCTGCCTCATCTGCCGGAAGTAGATCTCCTGAATATCGTGATTTGTCGTATAAGATTTGTTTGCGACATCATTGTAATACGAGCTGAGGAGATAGTCTCTCGGTGATCCCGCATACAGGTAACGCAGCCGGTCTCCCCAGATATGATGGAGGTTTCTGTACCAGTCAACCGTAATATTGGAAGAATGCAGGGGCTCCCAGACACTCTCCGGGGCTCCCCATACTTCTCTTGCTGTTCTGCGCCACCTGCGATAAAGCAGCTGGGCGCTGTCCGAGAGGAGTGTGATATCCCTGCATTCCGGATAATAATTTTCCAGTATTTCATTGGTCACCGCCGGAACCGCAAAGGCGCCCGCGCTGTCTCCGGCTATCAGAAGTTTATCCGGATCCGGGAAGAATTTTTTTCCCACCCTCATGGCGTTCTGAAAATTGATATGCCCATGAAAATGCAGAATCTGCTGCGAGCCGTCCTCTGCTGTATAGGGAAAATCCGTTTCCCCCACGTGAAAATCTCCGGTGGCGTAGGTAATAACCACCATGTTCCAATGGTCAAAAGGATTCCGCAGATTTCCCAGTTCCGTAATCCCCGTGTTAATATTCATAATCTGTGTAAACGGACGAAGGTTATTCCAGTAATAATTCGGAAGTCCGGCCGCGACCTTTGCTCCGGTAACCGGACGGGCGGCCGTATACTCGTTCCATGCGACTCCTCCGCCGGAAAGAAACACGCACAGATGGCTGCTCTCCGCCTTTTTCAGATAGATATGGTAGCCTGACCCGTCTCCGGAAAGCCCTTCCGGAATGGGAATCCTGTACCAGACCTGATCTTTGGGCATTCCTTCCAGAACAGGAGCCTCATAGCGCTTCTCGATCCGCTCTCCAATCCTGTTCTCGACAAAATCCCCGATGTATTCCATGGTGATCTGGTTTCTGGTCAGGTTTTGTTTCTGCAATTATTTGTCCTCCGCACCGTTCCGTTGCCTTCCTAATCTCCCCGCGGGCAAGTCCATTGCGACTGGACTTATACATTAAAATAGCGCTCGGAGGCGGATTTGAAATCACGCCACCGGAAAATCAGGATTCCAAGGAAAAACAGTATTTCCGCCATGATACTGCAGACCGCAAATATAGGATTTGTATTCCAGCCCATGTAGAGAAACAAAAACTGAATGGCGGAGAGCAGGGTATCTAACAGGATATACAGAACAAAATCCTGCAGCGCCGCCCGAAGAATCAGTCCGGTCAGAATTGTCCCCGCGATCAGCCCCAGAAATATTGCCGGCACCGACCAGGTGACAGACCATCGGTGCCATCCGGTAAATTTATCCACAACCAGACAGACAAGAATCCCGATATAAAGCTGAACATGAATCGTCTTTAACGCATTATTTCTGTAATACAAGGTAAAGCTGACATCCGCAAAGCCGATCACCGCGCTTATCATGGCCAGCGGAACCCAGGGCAGGGGCCGTCCGGCAAAATATTGCACGACAGGCAGGATAATCAGAACTGCAATCATTAGGAAAAGGGCAATGCGCAGAATCAGCAGCCTTGTAAATATTCTTCTTTTCAGAACCGGAAACGGGCTCTTTTCCGGTGTCCCGGAAACCGGGCTTCCGCAGAGCGGACACACCCGCTTATCCCCCCGGATCTGAACATGACACCTCTTGCAAGTCTGCATTTACTCCGCCTCCCTGTCCCAGTCATTGGTAGCAATTTCCACCTGAACGCCCAGCTCTGTCAGTCTCCGGAAAAAGCTGCAGGCGGTCGGGTGCCTTTCAAAACAGGATGTAATCCCGAATACCATATGATCATGAAAGGTACTGATACATACAAAAATGGTTTTACATGCCATGAAGCTGCAGAATTTTTCCACATACGGATCCAGTTCTTCCGGGAGAACCACTTTACCAACATTGGAGACAGAGGTTGTCACCCCCCGGTTCATCATATGTGTGATTCCCATAAGTCCGATTTCCTTCAGCGGAAGCGGTATCAGCTTCAGCGCATAATTGTGTTCCAGCTCTGCATAGGAATTCATGGTGGCCTGCACCTTTTCGGGAGTCAGTTCCTCCTTAAACGCAGTGTCGATGACGCTCAGAACGCTTTCCAGTTTTCCGTCATACTGCCTGGGATCATATGCTACATTGATTACCCCGAAGAAATTTCTGGCAGTCTCTGACGGAAAAAACTGGCGCAGATTGACAGGAACACTGACCACGACCGGCTTCTGGTACTCCGAATGTCTCATCTGTTTCAGGATCGCTTCCACCCAGAGAGAGGTAACCAGAACTCCCACCGTCACATGAAAACGATGCGCAAGCTCCACGACCTGTGCCGCAGAGACCGTTCCCTCAATCAGATGCTCCTGCAGGTTATCATCCTCTCTCCCGCGCAGGTGGTATGCTGTTACCGGAAACATCTCCTTGAGAAAATTCCGTTTTCTCGATTTTCCCTTCTCATAAAACTGGCTGAAGGCATCCTGCTGCCTTTCCTCCACGGAGGAGCTTCCTGCCTTGATCCGGGACGGGTCGATATGATGCTTCCGTATCAGATAACATGCCACGATATGTTCAAAGAACATAAACCCGCCGGTTCCGTCGGAAAGGACATGAAACATTTCCAGAACAATCCTTCTGTCCAGATAGCACAGCCTGTACAGCAGATTCTTTCTCCCGGACCGGTAAAGCGCCTGCAATGCCGGCTGGGAATCCCTCTGGACAACAGCCTTTGTCTTCAGCTCGTCCAGATAATACCAGAATACGCCCTTTCTCATGCAGCAGTTCATATAAGGGTACTCCCGGAGAGCATCCTCCAGCGCTTCCTGAAGGACTGCAGGATCCACTTCTTCCTTCAGCTCACATACAAGGCGGAACACGCGGGTATCCGCACCAGTCATTGTGGCCGGAATAATTTTTGCCGCATTGTCCAGCCTGTACCACTCTTTTTCCTCTGCCATGAAAATTCTCTCCGAAAATGAGTTATAAAAAAAGACACATAAGCGACCATCTGACCACCTATGTGCCAACAAAAGCGACCCGGATCGGGATCGAACCGACGACCTCCGCCGTGACAGGGCGGCGCTCTAACCAGCTGAGCCACCGGGCCATTGGTCAGCAGATCTTCGAACCTGCCGACTCGTAAAGTATAAAGCATTTTTCCCGAATGCGCAAGTTTTTAAGCTTTGTTTTCCATAATTTTTCGGGAGCCTGCCTCATGACAGGCTCCTCTCTGGTCAGGCTCTTGACGCTGATTAACCTGCGGTATACAGGCAGGAATCAGATACAGGCAGCCATGCCTTTGATGCCGGCCCAGACAAACAGAACCAGCAGCAGCGCCGTAAGAATCCTTCCTGCGGTTTCTCCCGTCTTCTTCCTCATCTTCACTCCTCCGGCAGAGTCTCTGCAGGCAAAAAGCTGCAAAGGCTCTGCGCCTTTCTTTTTATCTTTTCTCCGTTTTCTTTCTTTTCCTGCAGAGCACCAGAAATGCCACAGCAGCCGCAGAGAGTATCAAAACATAAAGCGGAACTGCCGAAACATCTCCGGTTCTGGGGGCTGTGCCCGATCCGGATGACGGATTTGACTTTTTCTCCATAATCATCACCGACTGATCCGCGGAATTCAGATCCGCATGCGAAGCGACAAGAACCTCCCCCTGATACAGATCTTCAAATACGACGACTGATTGCCCTCCGAGCGCCAGCGAATTAAAGGTAAAGGCCATATCCACCACGCACTCTTCCGCTGAAGCTGTGAAAGTCTTTTCCGCAGTGATCTCCTTTCCCTTTTCCTTCAGTACGGTTCCATCTGTCTTTTTGTACAGGTGTCCCGTCAGGCGATACGTGTTTCCGGGAACTAGATTTCTGCAGGTGATATGATCGGTCAGTGTCGTTTTCCCGGAGCCTTCCACCTGCTTCTTCCCTCTGATGTCAGCTTTTGTGCTGACAGACGGATACGACACGGTCTGATCCGCATCATTCAGATCCGCATGCGTGTTCACCCCGGTCTGCTCCAGATAAAGCGTCTCAAATGCGACAACTGATTTTCCGGCCAGCAGTTTGGAAGAGAAGGAAAAGACAAGATCTACCTCCATCTCTTTTTTATCGGCCCGGAAGGATGTCTGCGCCGTCACCTCTGTTCCATCTTCGTTCTGAAGCGGTTTTCCCGTATCCTTCCGCACAAGAGTTCCCTTTACCGTGTAATCTTTCCCTTCCAGAAGATTGCTGCAGACGACATGATCTCTGACGGCCGCTTTCTCTGCCACCATGCCGGTGTGTGTATCCGTCTGTCCGTCTGCCGCTGTTGTTTTAACCCCCGGCAGCTGAACGGTCTGCGATTCATCCTCTATATTTTCATGCGAAACGACTTCTCTCCCGGACTGATAGAGCTTCTCAAAAACAACCAGACTCTTCCCCTCCAGAGGTGCAGCGGAAAACGTGAAGGACATTTCCTCCGTCCCCTCCGGCGAAACCGGCGTAAACGTTTTTTCCGCCGAAACCGTTTTTCCGCTTACTTTGAGCGGTTTTCCGGTTTCTTTATCAACCAGGATTCCCTTCAGGGTATATTCTGTGTCCGCAACCAGGTTGCGATAATGCACCCGGTCGATGATCCCGGTCTTTTCACTTACCGCCGCCAGCTTTCCGCCGGTTGTATGATCCGACGCTTCTGTTTTGATAACCGGATAGTGTACCGTCTGTTTTTCATCCTGAATGTCTGCGTGGACAGCTGCCGTGATCTCCCCGTCCTTTACGGTTTCAAAGGCAACTGCCGACTTTCCCATAAGCAGAGAGGAATCCAGGGAAAAGGAAAGAACTACCTCTCCATCCGGTTCCGACGGCCGGAATACCCTCTGTGCGGTGACCGGTTTTCCCGTGCCGTCCTTCAGTGCCTCGCCAGTCTCCTTATCAAATAGAGTCCCGGCCAGCGTATATTTTCTCTGCGGGTCCAGTCCTTTGTACGCAACCCGGTCTGTAACGGTTGTCTTTTCCGCCACTATTCCCGTATGTGTTCCTGTCCCGCCGTCCACTGCCACAGTTTTTATATCCGGGACACGGATTGTCTGGGATTGATCCGTAAAATCCGCATGTTCTGCAAGCTCCAGCCCGTCCCAATACAGTTTTTCCGTGACAACCAGCTCTGTGCCTTCCAGTCCGGCAGTATCCAGTGTGAAATTCACCGTTACCGTCCCCTTTGATTTTTCAGGCCGGAACGTTTTTGTGGCTGATGCAACGATCTGATCCCGGTCGTCTTTCCTGACCAGCTTTCCCTGCAGCGTATAGGTTCTGCCGGGAGTCAGTCTGGTGTAAGACACCGAATCCTCAATCGTAACCGAGGCACCGGCGGGTGCCGTATGAGAGCCTGTGGTTTTTTCCAGTGCCGTGGTTTTCAACATAATATCCGGATTCATGACAGGATCCAGCCAGACGGTCCCGTTATTGTCCCGGATATCCGCCGTAGTCAGAATCAATTCTTTCCCTTTATTTGCCCGGCACTGCAGCTCCCGGATCTCGTAACTGTCATACAAAAGCGCTCCTCTCCGGTCATCCAGCGCCGTTTCGCTGCCGAACCAGATTCCCGCAGTGCCGTCAAGCTTTGCTTCCTCGGTAAATGTTTTTCCGTCTGTGTACTTATCCATGCTGTTCGTTCGGAAAGAGTGCTTCCGGTACCGGGAACCTGTGCTGACCACACCGTTCTCATCTGAGACAATCACATGCTGTTCGCCGGTCGTTCTGGATGTAATCAAAAACGGAATCCCCGCCATCAACTTCCCGTTTTCATCAATCTTCTTAAATTGCAGATCTCCCCGAATCACATCGTCTGCCGCCGTTATTCCCTGTTCGCGGATGACCTGATTTCCAAACGTAAGAATACCCGGCGCTCTATCGGATCCATCCGTACCCGGCCGGATCTGCGCCAGAAATCTGCCTTCCGCCCGGATTTCCCGGCTGCCCTGACCGGAACTTCTGAGCGTATATTGATTTCCTAACAGATACCCTTTTGCCGCCTTTGTCTCCTCTACCGTAATGGTTCCCAGCGGAAGCACCGCCCGGCCATCCAGGGTGAAAAATCCGTCGCCGGATACCTTGTAGTTTTTTTGATCGGAGACTGCTGTCCGATAGGTTCCGTCAGGCTGACGCAGGGTCTGCAGTACCCAGGTTCTGTCCGGTTTCTGCGGCAGATTTTTTTCTGTGAACCATCCCTTGTAGTAACAGACGGTAAAAAGTGTTCCCTCCAGGGAAGCACCGCCCTGCGCGTCTTTCCCCTCGCTGTCCGTTTTTTTCACTTCGACCGCTGCCGGATCACTGCAGGGAATTTCCCGCACCGGAAGGATATACGGATTCTTCTCTGTATACTCCGCTGTCAGCTTTACCGGATAGACGGAAGCATCCCGGAGATAACCCGCCGATGCCTGCAATTCTTTTATATAATACGTTCCGACAGACGGAACCTTGCAGGAATTCGTATTTCCCTCCTGATCCGTGGTAAGCCTCCCGATCTCCTGTGTACACTTTTCATCCGAATAGACTCCGTAAACGGCTCCTTTTAGAGAATAACAGGAATTGGACTCTGTCAGCTCCGGAACGGAACTCTGTTTCTTCAGCCGAAGCCAGGAAGGCGGCACAACTTTCACATCTGCCCTGGCAGGATTCGGATTGGTGATGTCCGCTCCCAGAGCATGGGAAAACGCCTGCAGTCCGGATGACAGACGGTAGAGCTTTGCCGTGTACTGTGTCTGCCCGGCTCCTGCCTGCACCTGAAACGTATAGCCTCTGGTCAGTTCTTTCGCGGCAGCCGCCGGAAGAACAATGCGGAAGGTATAGCCGGCCCCGTTCTCCTGAAGCTTCTGTACCGTGGCTCCGGCAGGGACATCCCCCGTCAGAGTAACATCGGGCGCCGCCCCGTACCTGGCTGTCAGCGTATAGACATCCGTTGTGTATATTTCTCCGCTTCCGTCCGCCTTCATGGAGATATCCGCCGGAGAAGTCAGAGTAACCTCCGGCGTGACATAAGATGCTGCGTCCGGATGCGCGTCTGCGTAAGCAATGGCATCCTGAAACAGCTGCGCGGCTTTATCCTTTACCCCATGTCCTGTGGTCAGTTCCTGATAGTGGATGCTGAACCCGGCATTGCGGTCGCCCGCGATCCCCCCGGTGTCTACCTGCACCCCGTACCTGTCCAGAACACCCCAGACCGCCATCTGCGTCACGGCGTAATCATAATTTCCATCTCCTGTAGAATACGCGGCGTTTCTGGTTTTCTCGCCCAGCCTGTACTGGCCGTTTCCGAGCACATAGGAACAAGCCGCTTCCGCCCTGCTGTTTCCCCAGTAATTCGAGGCAAGCGTATACGTGCCGTCTTTGGAACTCTTTACCCG
>CACVSR010000044.1 GCA_902756775.1 uncultured Lachnospiraceae bacterium
CATCGAGGTGCTGGAAAAGCTCTACCCAGGACATGGGGCGTATTTTGCCTCCTGTCTGAACACCTATACCATTCGCCTCTATGAAGAATGCGCGGAGTACGCCCTTGACCATGGTATCATTATTGCGGATACCAAATTTGAATTTGGTCTGGATGAAAACGGAGAAGTTGTCCTTGCCGACGAGATGCTCACACCGGACAGCAGCCGTTTCTGGCCGCTGGAGGGATATGAGTCGGGTCACGGACAGCCTTCCTTCGACAAGCAGTTTGTCCGTGACTGGCTGAAGGCAAATCCGGACAGCGATTACAACCTTCCGCAGGACGTCATAGACAAAACAATAGAGAAATACAGGGAGGCTTACAAGCTTCTGACAGGAAAAGAGATACAGTAACATTGTGAAAAAAGTGTGTTCATAACGTGAAAAACCCGCCCCTAAGGCGGGTTTTTTCGCTTTTATTCTTGAAATCTGCTGTGATTGTGTTAGCATGGGAAAAGCTGTTTTGTGTTAGATGTGTTTAAAATGTATGTTAAGAGCCGTAAAGACTGGTTCCCGCATGGGTTCCGGCGCGGCAGGACATTTTAACTTATAGTACAGCGTCAGGAGACATCATGGAGATTTCATTTCGTTTCAAAGAAAAAAACAACCTGATTTGTTATGCGGTATTTCTGGGAATCGGCATACTGCTGACAGTTCTTGCACAGGCCTCATTTCGCCCGCTGGTGCTTTTTGCCATCCTGTATTTCTTTATCTGCAGTATGCGGGTCAGGCTGTCGGATAAGCTTCCCTGGCTCTGGACCGGGATCCTCTTCGGCATCGGATCCATCTTCACGACCTACTGCACCCAGTACTGCATTCTGGATCCGCAGTCCTTTGAAAAAACATCAGACAGAACCCTTTTTCTCAATGTTCTCTGTGTGGCGTTTGTTTATTTTATCTGCCACCTGATTTTTACCAGGAAACCCGGCCGGGCCGCCGCACTGGCGCATTGCTTTTTGGTTGCGGTATCTTTTACCGATTATTTTGTCTACCTGTTCCGGGAGAATGAGTTAAGCTTTAACGATCTTACGTCTACCGGAACGGGGCTGAGTGTTTTAGCGCATTACCGGCTGCAGCTGCATGCCAGAGGCGTCTATGTTATTCTCGGTTCCATCCTCTTTCTTGCCGTTATACGCCGCTGTGACATTACCTTTCAGAAGGCTGCCATGCACCGTGTGATTGATCTCGCGGTTCTTGCGGTTTTATTTTTCTATGTGCAGGGGGCGGCGGAAAACAGGGAGACGCAGACCTGGGAGCTGAAGGGCAGCTATCAGAACGGATTTATGCTGAATTACTACCTGGGGGTGCGCGACAGCTTCGTTTCCGCCCCGGATGATTATGACATCGAAAAGGTGAAAGAACTGGAACAAACCTACGGTTCTGATTCCTCCGGCTCCGGGAGCGAAAAGACAACGGATGATGCGGACAGCAGCGATGCCGGTGCAGACGGAAGTCAGATTACATCTACGCTGGATTCCGGCAAGAAGCCTGTTATCATCACAATTATGGATGAGTCCTTTGCGGATCTTTCCACGGTAGGGGAATTTGAGACGAATCAGGAGGCAACTCCCTTTATAGATTCCCTGAAGGAAAATACCATCCGCGGATATGCGCTGTCATCGGTGTACGGCGCCAAGACGCCGAATTCCGAATGGGAGTACATGACAGGAAATTCCATGGCCTGGCTTCCTTCCGGATCTGTGGTTTATGAGCAGTATCTTCAGAAAAATCCCTTCTCCATGGTGTCTACCCTGAATGCCGAGGGATATACCACGATTGCCATGCATCCGTATTACTCCACAGGGTGGAAGAGAAACACCAATTATCCGAAGCTGGGATTTGATGAACAGTATTTCATGGACGACGGGTATTTTGATGAGACCAATATTGTGAGAGATTACATCACGGATCAGGAACTGTTCGATAAGATTATCAATCGCTACGAACAGAAGGGAGAAGATGAAAATCTCTTTATCATGGGCATTACCATGCAGAATCACGGAGGATATGAGGATTATTACTCTAACTTCAATTCCGATGAAGTGACTGCGGAGGGCGGAAGATTTAATGATGTGGATCAGTACCTTTCCCTGATTCATGAGACGGATAATGCGGTGAAAAACCTGATCACCTATTTCCAGAGCGTGGATCAGCCGGTGGAGATTATATTCTTCGGCGATCATCAGCCCAGCCTTGATTCCTGGTTCTACTACACGCTGAACGGGAAAGGAATGTCCGGGCTGACCATGGATGAGATGGAGAATTTCTACAAGGTTCCGTTCTTCATCTGGACCAACTGGGATTCCCAGGAAAGAGAGATCTCCTGCACCAGTCTGAATTACCTTTCAACGATGGCTCTTCAGGTAGCAGGTATTGATCTTCCGGCGTATAATAAGTTCCTGGCGGAGATGAGAGAACACATACCGGCGATCAACTCCAGAGGCTATTACTCGATTTCACAGCAGAAGTTCCTTCATTTTGAGGATGCTGTCGGGGAAGAGAAGGAATGGCTGGATAACTATCAGATGCTGCAGTATAACTGCATGTTTGATAAGAAACACCGGAGCAGTGTATTCTTTCCCTACCATGATTCTGCCGGAAATCTGGTAGAATAAAACGTGTGGGATCACATAAATATCCTGTGTGGAAGGTGGGCGAGGGGGAAAATGGAAAAGATTAAGGCATTTCTAAAGCGGAAGGATATTGAAATTTCGCTGAAACGGTACGGGATTGACGCGCTGGGCGCCATGGCGCAGGGGCTGTTCTGCTCCCTGCTGATCGGGACAATTATCAATACGATCGGCACACAGTTTCATGTGGAATTTCTGACGAATACGGTGGCAACTGTTGCCGGTGTGGATTATACGGTAGGCGGCCTGGCGACTGCCATGAGCGGCCCGGCAATGGCTGTCGCAATCGGGTATGCACTGCACTGTCCTCCGCTCGTGCTGTTTTCGCTTATCGCGGTCGGATTTGCGTCTAACGCGCTGGGCGGTGCCGGCGGCCCGCTGGCTGTTCTTTTTGTGGCGATTATTGCCTCTGAAGTCGGAAAAGCTGTCTCTAAGGAGACAAAAGTGGATATTCTGGTCACACCGCTGGTAACGATTGCCGTGGGCGTGGGTCTATCCGCCTGGTGGGCGCCCGCTCTTGGAAAGGCTGCCATGAAGGTAGGCGCATTGATTATGTGGGCTACAGATCTGCAGCCATTCCTTATGGGAATTCTCGTGTCGGTGATTGTCGGAGTCGCGCTTACACTTCCTATTTCCTCGGCGGCGATCTGTGCGGCTCTTGGTCTTACCGGCCTGGCGGGCGGCGCGGCGGTAGCCGGCTGCTGTGCGCAAATGATCGGGTTTGCCGTGATGTCCTTCCCGGAGAATAAATGGGGAGGGCTGATTTCCCAGGGGATCGGGACATCTATGCTTCAGATGGGCAATATCGTCAAAAATCCCCGAATCTGGATCGCGCCGATCATCACATCTGCCATTACCGGCCCGATGGCTACCTGCCTTTTTCATCTTCGTATGGATGGAGCGGCGGTTTCTTCCGGAATGGGTACCTGCGGGCTGGTTGGGCAGATCGGTGTCTATACCGGCTGGGCGCAGGGAATCGCGGATGGATCCAGGGCTGCCATTACCGCCATGGACTGGGCGGGACTGATTCTGATATCCTTTGTCCTTCCCGCCGTGCTGTGCCCGCTGATCAATCTGTTCTGCAGAAAGCTGGGATGGGTCAAAGACGGGGATATGAAGTTGTCCTGAAAAGAGGCTTGTGTATAAAAAAGAGCGTATACTGCTGCGGGCAGGTATGCTCTTTTTGTATATTTGCCGCTGTACGATCAGGGCAGAAATTGCTATACTTTACTGCATAAGTTCGGTTCCGGGGCGGAAGCTTACGGGAACTGGTCTTCTACCGTTGCCGGTGAAGGTCAGTGGAATTTGAAAATGGAAAACGAAAAGGAAAGAGGGAGAGAACATGAGGCCTTACGCATTTGGAGTGGATGTCGGCGGAACTACGGTAAAGATGGGTTTTTTTCACACCTCCGGTGAGCTGCTGGAAAAGTGGGAACTTCCTACCCGTACAGAGAACGGTGGAGAACAGATTCTTCCCGATATCGCCGCGTCAGTACGGGAAATGCTGAAGAAACGAAATCTTTCCATGGAGGATGTGGAGGGAATCGGCATCGGTGTTCCCGGAGCTGTACGTGAGAATTCTGTGGTAGACCGCTGTGTCAACCTGGGATGGGGCGTTGTTCCGGTTCGTGACATACTTTCCTCTTTGCTGGATGGCTGCAGGGTCATGGTCGGCAATGATGCCAATGTAGCGGCTCTCGGAGAAATCTGGAAGGGCGGCGGAGAAGGCGCCCGTTCGATGGTGATGGTGACCCTGGGAACGGGAATCGGGGGCGGAATTATTCTGGACGGAAAGATTCTGAACGGCGCCTTCGGCGCAGCCGGTGAAATCGGACACATCTGCATCAACGAGGAAGAAGATGCGGTATGCGGGTGCGGGAAAAAGGGTCATCTGGAGCAGTACGCTTCCGCAAACGGAATTGCGAAAACCGCCAGAAAAATGCTGGACGAAACCACGGAGGAGTCCTCGCTGAGGGCGCTGAAGAAGGTCACATCCAAGGACGTTTTTGACGCGGCAAAGAGGCAGGACAAGGTTGCCGTTCAGATTGTCGAGAGGGTCGGACAGATTCTGGGTAAAGCGCTTGCCGCGGTGGCCTGTGTGGTCGATCCGGAGGTGTTTGTCATTGGCGGGGGCGTTTCCAAGGCCGGCACTATGGTGACAGATGTTATCCGGAAATATTTTGTGAAATACGCGTTCCATGCCTCGGAGGGCGCCCGGTTTGAACTGGCCCGCCTGGGCAATGACGCCGGCATCTACGGTGCCGTGCGCATGCTGATGTAATAACCACTGACTTTTTCCCCAGTGCTGCCCGATCCGCCGGATAGGGGCTGATAGGCAAACAAAAGTTGACACCATGTAAATTTTCGATGTCCTGTCTGTTGTCCATGGGTGCTTGCAAAGGAGGTTTGGAAATTGAAGATACGTGAAGAAGTCCGCAGGATGAAAGGTGTGGCTCCCCGAATTGCGGCATCCAGGGAAGAACAGAGAAACAGGATTCTGGAACGAGTGGCGGCAAGTCTGGAGGAGCATGCGGAAGAGATTTTCACGGAAAACCGGAAAGATCTTGCAGCCGCAGAGGAAAATCAGGTAACGCCCGCGGTGCGGAAACGACTGAGGTTTGACAGGGATAAACTGGAGGATGTCCGGAAAGGAATCCGTCTGCTGGTTTCTCTGCCGGATCCGATTCACCGGGTTACGCTTGCCAGAGAGCTGGACCAGGGGCTTGTCCTGAAGCGGGAGACTTGCCCGATCGGAGTCATCGGGGTTATTTTTGAGGCCAGGCCGGATGCACTGGTGCAGATATCCACACTTTGCATCAAGAGCGGTAACTGCGCGGTTTTAAAGGGAGGAAAAGAGACGGCGAATACCAACCGCATCCTGTTCCGGCTCATTCATGATGCAGCGGTTGCGGAGGGCTTTCCGGAATATTGTCTGCTGCAGGCGGAGCAGCATAATGAAATCGACGAACTTCTGGAATGTGATGACTGTGTCGATCTTCTGATCCCCAGAGGTTCCAATGCCTTTGTCCGTTATATTATGGATCACACCAGAATCCCGGTGATGGGACACGCGGACGGAATCTGCCATATTTATGTGGACAAGGATGCGGATCTGGAAAAGGCGGTTCCGGTTATTGTGGACGCGAAAACGCAGTACACAGCTGCCTGCAATGCGGTGGAAACCCTGCTGATCCACAGGGATCTGGCTCCGGCGTTTCTTCCCCTCCTGGCGGAGAGACTCCGGAAAGAGGGCGTCTGTATATGCGGGACGAGGGAAGTTACAGATCTGATAGGCGGAGAAACCGTTGAAGATACGGATTTCAGAGAGTACCTGGATTTGATTGTGTCGGTAAAGCTTGTGGCTGATGTGGACGAGGCCATTGCTCATATCAACCGGTACGGTTCGCACCACACCGACTGCATCCTCACGGAAAATCCGAAAACGGCGGAGTATTTTATGGATATGGTTGATTCCGCCGGTGTATATCAGAATTGCTCGACC
This sequence comes from uncultured Lachnospiraceae bacterium, assembly GCA_902756775.1. Lineage (GTDB taxonomy): Bacteria > Bacillota > Clostridia > Lachnospirales > Lachnospiraceae > Bilifractor. Next base: position 6,170 of record CACVSR010000044.1, read on the forward strand.
CGTTTTGCGGACGGCTACCGCTATGGCTTCGGGGCGGAAGTGGGGATTTCCACCGGAAAACTTCATGCCAGAGGGCCTGTAGGGCTGGACGGGCTTGTGACCTATAAATATAAGCTATACGGACAGGGACAGATTGTTTCGGATTATGCCTCCGGAAAAAAGGAATTTCATTTCCGGGACTTAAATCTGTAAGAGCAGGGAACGGGGATGGAAAAAATGAGAAAAATTCCGGTGATCCTGGCCGATAATCCGGCGGACTGGGAGGCGGCGGAGCTTCTGGCGGAGCATCTCCGGACCGAGATGCTCCGCCAGAAGCCGGATATAGCGGACGGTCTGCTTGTTCTGAAGTTCTGTCCGGAGGGACTGACTCTGACGGACGGAAGGCTGGCACTAAGAGGAGACTTTTCCGGAATGGCACGGAGGCTGAAGACGAACAATCTTCAGCAGGAGATGCTTGTCCGCGCGGCCAGAATCCGGAAGCCGGGGAAACAGCCTGTGGCGGTGGACGCCACGGCAGGGCTGGGGGAGGATTCGCTTCTTCTGGCAGCGGCAGGTTTTTCAGTGGAGCTGTATGAATACAATCCGGTCATTGCCGCCCTGCTCGCAGACGCGCTGAAACGGGCACAGAGAGACGAGAATAAAATACTTGCATCCGCGGCGGGGGAGATGCATCTGCATGAAGAGGACAGTGCTGCCGCACTGAGAAGGGGAGAACTGCACCCCGAGCTTGTTCTCCTGGATCCCATGTTCCCGGAGAGAAAGAAAAGTGCATTGATCGGAAAAAAATTCCAGCTGCTGCAGCAGCTGGAGAGACCGTGCGCGAAGGAAGAAGAACTCCTGCAGGCGGCACAGGCCGCCCACCCTCGGAAAATTGTGATTAAGAGACCGCTGAAAGGACCTTATCTTGCCGGCAGAAAGCCGGATTATTCCATTTCCGGAAAAGCGGTGCGTTATGACTGTTTTGTGTTTCCGGAATATTCATCCTGACTGTCCTCCTCCGGAAGAGAGTCGGGGACGGCTTCTTTTTCTTGACCCGGCTCAGCATTTGGCTGACCGGCTTCTTTTTTCTGCCTCCGTTTCCGCAGGCGGACGAGGATAAATTCATTGTAGATATAATCGGAAATGGCGGCGAACGGGATAGAGAGAAGAATACCCGGCACGCCGAACATCCGTCCGCCTACAATGATGCAGATCAGGACCCATACAGAGGAGACGCCGAGAACGCCGCTGAACAGCTTCGGCTTCAGCACGTATCCGTCGCAGGTCTGGAGAATCATAGTGAAAATGATAAACCAGAGTGCGTACCAGGGATTGATCAGAACAAGGATAACGGCGCCGATGACGCCTCCGACCAAAGGACCGAAGGTAGGAGCCAGGTTTGTCACCCCTACAACCACGGAGATCAGAACGGCGTATGGAAGGCCTGCGATCATCTGGAAGATAAAGTTTGCCAGGCCGATAATCAGGCCGTCGATCAGGTCACTGAAGATATACCGGATCAGGATCGTGTTGCAGTGAAGCCAGAAATCCGCTACTTCCCGGTAGCGCTTTGGGGAGAACAGAAGCTTCAGCAGGGTGACAAACCAACGGATCAGACGGTTTTTGTCCAGCAAAAAATAGATGGCAAGAATAAAGGAAATGACTCCGTTCACGATATTGCTGCCGATGCTGCTGAATGTGCTGATCAGGCTGTCCGCCGTCGTGGGAAGGGAATTTTCCAGGGAGCCAAGCAGGCTCGTTCCGATATTTGTAAGCCGCTGGATCATCGGGTGCTCGCCGGGAGAATTGGACAGCAGCCCGTCAATGAAGCTCCGGAAGGATTCAATATATCCGCTCAGGTTTTTTAACAGTGTCATGACACTGGACGTCAGCTGGGGAACCAGGGCCGCAATCAGGAGCACCAGAAGCGCCACCACCAGAATAATGGTTATGGCGACGCTGAGAATATGCGCCAGAGATCTTCTTTTCATGCCGGCAAAAAATTTCCGCTCAAACAGGTTGGCCAGCGGATTCAGGATATAGGCGATGATCAGAGCGTAGATGACAGGCTTGATGAAACCGAAAAACTTCCCGATTCCCCCGAAAATGATGTTGATATGGGACAGCACCAGATAGAAGAAAACCGCAATGCAGAGAGCGATTGCGTAATTAGCCCATTTTTTTTCTTTCCAGTTGTGGTTAAATTTCATCTGAGTTGCCTGCCTGTTCCTATATTCTGTAATAACCCGGTCCCGGAGCAAAAGATTTTGGCTGCCTGCGGGGCATATATTTTAATTGTATACTGCCGCTGTGCCGGAAAGCAACAGAGAGATGAGAAATATTTGACAAAGAGGGAAACATCGTGTACTGTTCACAGGCAGATAAGTACCGCTGCCTTCATTTTGTAAGGCGCGATTTTCAGATAACTGGATAACAGGGTAAGACATAAAGTCAGACGGGATAAAACAGAAAGTCAGATCAGGAGGTCAGAGAATATGGAAATGCAGATGGAGTTTCTCCGTAAAATTCCTACCCCGGCGGAGCTGAAGGAAGAATTTCCTCTTCCGGCGGAGATCAAAACGCTGAAGGAAAAAAGAGACCGGGAAATAGAAGATATTTTTACCGGAAAAAGCGATAAGTTTCTTCTTCTTATTGGCCCGTGTTCCGCGGATAACGAGGATGCGGTACTGGAGTATATGCACCGTCTGGCGCGGGTGCAGGAAAAGGTAAAGGACAGGATTTTCATTATTCCGCGTGTCTATACGAATAAACCCAGAACGGTCGGAAAAGGGTATAAGGGAATGGTCCATCAGCCGGATCCGGAAAAAGGAGAGGATATGAAGGCCGGGATTATCGCCATCCGGGAGCTGCACACACGGGTGGTCAAAGAAACTGGTTTTACCTGCGCGGAGGAGATGCTGTACCCGGAGAATCACAGGTACCTGTCCGATCTGCTGTCCTATGTTGCGGTCGGGGCACGCTCGGTAGAGGATCAGCTGCACCGGCTGGTGGCAAGCGGAATCGGGATTCCGGCAGGAATGAAAAACCCGACGGCCGGAGATCTGTCGGTGATGATGAACTCCATTGAGGCGGCGCAGAGCAGGCAGCGTTTTCTGTACCGGGGCTGGGAAGTGCAGACCACCGGAAACCCCATGGCGCATGCGATTCTCCGTGGCTATGTCGATCAGTTCGGCCGCAGTATGCCGAATTATCACTATGAGACCCTGCGGCGTCTGAAAACGCTGTATGACGAGAGAGGGCTGAAGAATCCTGCTGTTATTGTGGACACCAACCACTCCAATTCCGGCAAGCAGTATCTGGAGCAGATCCGGATTGCGGAGGATGTTCTTCACAGCTGCCATGTTTCCAAAGATCTCCGCTCCCTGGTCAAGGGACTGATGATTGAGAGCTATCTGGAGGATGGGGCGCAGAAGATCGGGGAAGGTGTGTTCGGAAAGTCTATTACCGATCCCTGTCTCGGATGGGAAAAGTCCGAAAAGCTGATTCTTGAAATCGCGGAGCTTGTCTGAGATACGGATATCTGCTATAATGCCTCGGAAAGCACTTTATTGCTTTATCGAACTAAAGGGAGGAAGTTAGAAAATGAAGAAGAATATTCTGGCAAAAGCAGCAGCTCTGGCGGCATCCTCTGCTCTGTTGTTTTCTCTGGCGGCCTGCGGAAGCAGCTCTTCTGCGGCGTCATCGGCATCGGAGGCAGCATCCTCTGCCGGAACGGCTCAGACATCGGAAACAGCAGCGGCTGCTTCCACGGAAGAAAGTACAGCCGCGTCCTCGGAGGGGGTTCTGGCATCTTCAGGGAGCAAAGCGGCGGCAGGCACGGAGTTTAAGGTTGGCGTCGTTCAGTATGTGGATCATGCTTCCCTGAATCAGATTGTGGAAAACCTGGAGCAGGAGCTGGACGCAAAGGGACAGGAGCTGGGAGTTACTTTCAACTACAGGGATTATGAGTTTAACGGACAGGGAGACGGGACTACCCTGAACCAGATCGCCTCCGAGCTGATCAGTGACGATGTGGATCTGATCGTGGCGGTGGCGACGCCTACCGCCCAGATCATGCAGGCGGCAGCAGAGGGAAAGAACATTCCGATTGTATTTTCTGCCGTTTCGGATCCTGTCGGAGCGAAACTGGTGGACAGCCTGGATGCACCGGGCTCCAATATTACCGGGACTTCGGACGCCCTGGATACAGAAGCCATTATGAATCTGATTCTTGCTCAGAATCCGGATACAAAGAAGGTCGGCCTGCTGTATTCCAAGAGCGAGGATTCTTCCGCGCAGCCGGTTGCCGACGCGAAAAAGATCCTGGAAGAGAAGGGGATTGAGGCCGTTGAAAAAACAGGGACGACGCAGGATGAAATATCCACCGCGGCAGATGCGCTGATCGCGGAAGGCGTGGATGCGGTATTCACACCTACCGATAATACAGTTATGACGGCGGAGCTTGCCATCTATGAAAAATTCGCGGAGGCCGGCATCCCCCATTACGCGGGAGCGGATTCCTTTGCCCGGAACGGCGCTTTCTGCGGGTACGGAGTCGATTATAAGGCGCTGGGCAGCCAGACAGCGGATATGGTCGCAAAAATTCTGGCAGAGGGAGCGGATCCGGCGACAACCCCGGTGGAAACCTCGGACAGCAATATCGCTACGGTCAATACGGAGACTGCAGTTGCACTGGGATATGATATGGATCAGGTGAAAAAAAATTTTGCGCCTTACTGCGCTTCGGTAGAAGAGACTACGACGAATAAAGAAATGGAGTAAGGGGAAAAGACCGGCAGACAGCAGCCAATGTCAAGAGGGCTGCCGCCATATGCGGTAAAGGAAGGCTTTTTCGGAGTTATCAGACATGAAATTTCCGAAAACTTTCTTTTTCCGGCGTACAGGGCGGCAGCCCTGTTTCTGTTGTAAATCGGCATTGCTTCTGCTATGGTAAAACGTAGGCTGATTTTCTGCATGCTCCGGTCGGAACGGAGTCTGCGGAAAGAAAAAGAAACTGGAAAAGAGGAGCCGGCCGGAGAGCGGCTGACCGGGCTTCCTGGCAGCGCGGGGCGGAAACGGACGCGCCGCGCTGCGGAACAGAATGCGGAAGAAATGGAGTTACCGATGGAACACGGCAGGGCAGGCAGTTTTCACGAAGAAAATTTCCGGAGGAGGTCCCGCTATACGCTGGTTTTTGTATTGCTGGCGGCGGCCTTCTGTGCCATTATCATTCTGAATATCAATACCGGAAATGTAAATATTCCTCTGGGAAGAATCCTGCAGATTATCTTTACACGTTCCGGAAGCGTGGATGAGGTGAATATAGTCTGGAAGATCCGGCTTCCCAGAATTCTGATGTCGGCGATTCTGGGCGGCGCGCTGGCGCTTTCCGGTTTTCTGCTGCAGACCTTTTTTGAAAATCCCATCGCCGGCCCCTTTGTTCTGGGAATCTCGTCCGGAGCCAAGATGGCGGTGGCCATTGTGATGATCTATTTCATAGATATGTTCGGGAAGGTACCCTCTGTCATCCTTATCCTGGCAGCTTTTGTGGGGGCCATGGTTTCTACCGGCTTTATCCTGCTGGTGTCAAGAGCGGTTCATCAGATGGCGGCGCTTCTCGTGGCAGGCATTATGATCGGGTACATCTGCAGCGCCATTACGGAATTTGCCATTACCTTTGCCGAGGATTCGGATATTGTCAACCTTCACAGCTGGTCACAGGGAAGTTTTTCCGGATCAAACTGGGGAAATGTCGGCTTTGCCGCAGCTGTCATCGGAATAACGGTTGCCCTTACTTTTCTTCTTTCCAAGCCGATCGGCGCTTATCAGCTGGGAGAACATTACGCGCAGAGCATGGGCGTCAATGTGAAGCGGTTTCGTGTTGCCCTGATTTTAATTTCCAGTGTTCTCTCCGCTACGGTAACGGCATTTGCCGGGCCGATTTCTTTTGTAGGCATTGCCGTGCCGTTTCTGATGAAGCGGGCGCTCGGAACATCCAGGCCGCTTGTGGTTATTCCGGCCAGCTTTTTCGGAGGAGCCGTGTTCTGTATGTTCTGCGACCTGATTGCGCGGATGGCATTCGCTCCCACAGAGCTTAATATCAGTACGGTGACATCTGTTCTGGGCGCGCCTGTTGTTATTTATATGCTGGTTCACAGACAGAAAAACCGATAGGAGGAAGCAGGTATGGCAGATTATTATTTTCATCTGAACGGGCTCTCTGTCGGTTATCAGGGGACGCCCATCATCCGCGAGATAGAAATCGGCATCCGTCAGGGAGAGATTGTCACACTGATCGGACCCAACGGGGCGGGAAAATCCACGATACTGAAGACAATTTCCCGGCAGCTGCAGCCGATAGACGGTAACGTGGTTTTTGACCGCAGGGGAATTACGGCATACACCTATAAGGAGCTGGCTTCCCGCATGGCAGTAGTTCTCACTGAGCGCATGAAACCGGAGCTTATGACCTGTCACGATGTGGTGGCGACCGGCCGCTATCCGTACACCGGACGTCTGGGAATTCTGACGACAGAGGACGAGGAAAAAGTAGAAGAGGCCATGCGGAGCGTCCACGCGGAGGAGCTGGGGGCGCGGGATTTCAATGCCATCAGCGACGGACAGCGGCAGCGTGTCCTTCTGGCAAGGGCGATCTGCCAGGAACCGGATGTCATTCTGCTGGATGAGCCGACATCCTTTCTGGATATCCGCTATAAACTGGAACTGCTTGCTATTCTCCGCAGCATGGCAAAAAGCAGAAAAATAACAGTCATTATGTCCCTGCATGAGATTGATCTGGCTCAGAAAGTTTCTGATAAAATTGTCTGTGTCAAGGGCGATCATATTTTCGGATATGGAAGACCGGAAAGCATTTTTGATGAAAAATTCATTCGTGATTTGTATGATATCGACAATGGATATTTTGATCCCTTATTTGGAAGTATTGAGCTTCCGAGGATAGAGGGAGAGCCCCAGGTATTTGTTCTTTCTTCCTGCGGAACCGGCATCCGGGTATACAGGAGCCTTCAGAAACAGGGTATTCCTTTTGCTGCTGGTATTCTTTCCACGAATGACCTGGATTACAGGCTGGCAAGGCTTCTGGCGGTTAAGACTGTTACGGCTCCTCCTTTTGAGCCGATTCCGGAACAGGCCTATGCAGAGGCAGAGGAGCTGATTCACAGCTGCCAGAAGGTCATTCTCACAGATTTTCCGATCGCTTCCGGAAACGCGGGAGTACGAAATCTGATCCGCGAGGCGCAGGGGGAAGGAAAACTGGAAAACAGGGTTGCAGGAAGCCGGAAGGAGTGCTAGACTTTCTGTGTAGATTGATATAGATTTCACAACAAGATATCTGACAGGTGTCGGTTTGACCGATGAAAAGGGAAACAGGTGAAAGGCCTGTACGAACTCGTCACTGTGAAGCAGAAGGAAATACCGGAATCAGGCAAGCT
>CACVSR010000045.1:0-13558 GCA_902756775.1 uncultured Lachnospiraceae bacterium
ACAGAGTTGTGATGGCTTTTTTCTTTGTCTCAGTGTAAAATATTCCTGAAGGAGAGGAAAAAGCATGATTTATTCATTTTCCAGCCATGTGCGGTTCAGCGAGATAGATGAGAACGGAAAGCTGACACCTTACGGGCTTATTAATTATCTGCAGGACTGTGCGACCTTCCATGGGGAAGCAGCCGGATGCGGATTTCAGAAAAACAGGGAAAATCATCGGGCATGGGTCATCGCCTCACTGCAGCTGAAGGTGCAGAGATATCCGCTATTTAATGAAGAGATCACGGTTTCTACCTGGGTGACGCAGATCCGGGGAATGATTGCGACACGCCAGTTTTCGGTGAAAAACAGCGCCGGAGAGCTGCTGGCTGCTGCCAGTTCGGACTGGGTTTTCATGGACATGCAGGAGATGCGGCCCGCCCGTGTGCCGCAGGAGCAGACCGATGCCTACGGGGTATATCCGGACAAAGCCATCCGTGAAGAACTTGGTAAACGGAAAATCAGGATCCCTGACGGCGGATGCCTGCAACGGCCTGTAACGGTGCAGGAATATCATCTGGATATCAACGGACACGTCAACAACGGACAGTATGTCCGGATGGCCTTGAAGCTGGTGCCCTCCGACTGGGAGATCAGGCGGCTCCGGGTAGAATACAAAAAACAGTCTATGCTGGGGGATGTGCTGATTCCCATCGTGCATATGGCGGACACCCATTGTTTTGTCAGGATGGATTCTCCCCAGGGAGAGGAAGTCTTTATTGCGGATTTCTCCAGAGAATAATAAAGAGAATCGCGGGGAGAGAAGAAAAATGTTGAAGATCGGATGTATACAAAATCTTGAAATCGTGAAAATGCTGGACTTCGGGGCTTATCTGGCGGAAAATGCGGGGGAGTCCAGGGAAAACACCGTGCTGCTTCCCGCGAAGCAGGTGCCGGAGGGCGCGGAAATTGGAACCAGACTGGATGTATTTCTGTACCGGGATTCCGAGGACAGGCTGATAGCGACAACGCGGAAGCCGGTGATGGAGGTCGGAGGAGTTGCCCTTCTGGCAGTAAAGGAGACGTCACGGATCGGCGCGTTTCTGGACTGGGGACTGGAGAAGGATCTGCTTCTGCCTTTTCATGAGCAGACAGCCAGAGTAAAAGCCGGGGATCAGGTGCTGGCAGCTCTGTATGTGGATAAAAGCGGGCGGCTCTGCGCCACCATGAAGCTGTATCCGTATCTGAGAACCGATTCGCCCTACCTCCCAGGCGCCGTTCTGGAGGCCAGGGTCTATGAAATCAGCGAAAATTTCGGCGTATTTCTGGCTGTCGAAGATACCTATTCGGCGATGATCCCCCGGCAGGAGGCGCAGGGCAACTACAAGCCCGGACAGGTGATCCGGGTGCGTGTGACGAAGGTAAGGGAAGATGGAAAGCTGACGGTCTCGGCCAGGGAAAAATCTTACCTTCAGATGGACACAGACGCAGAGCAGATCTTCCGGGAGCTGGAACAGGCCGGAGGAGAGTTTCCCTTTGACGATAAGGCATCTCCGGAACAGATCCGGGAGAAATTCGGAATATCTAAGGCGGCATTTAAAAGGGCAGTCGGCCATCTGCTGAAGGAAGGAAAAATTGTTCTGCTGGACGGATGCATCCGGAAAGCGGATGGGGATTGATTTGCCGGAACAGGATGGAGTGACATGAATTTTACGCATCTTCACTCGCATACAGAGTACAGTCTTCTGGACGGCTCGAATAAAATAAAGGAATATGTAGCCAGGGTAAAAGAACTGGGAATGGACAGCGCGGCCATCACCGATCACGGGGTGATGTACGGCGCTATTGATTTCTACAAGGAGTGCAGGGCGCAGGGAATCCGGCCGATTCTGGGCTGTGAGGTCTATGTGGCGCCGGGATCCCGTTTTGACAGGGAACCCGGTGCCGGGAGCGACCGGTACTATCATCTGGTCCTGCTGGCAGAAAACAACCAGGGCTACGACAATCTGAAGAAAATTGTCTCCCACGGATTCCTGGAAGGATTTTACTATCGCCCGCGTGTGGATCTGGAACTTCTGGAAAAATTCCATGAGGGGATTATTGCTTCTTCCGCCTGTCTTGCAGGAGAAGTCGCGGTTCACCTGACCCGGAATCAGTACGAAGAGGCAAAGGAAGCAGCACTTCGTTATGACAAGATTTTCGGGCACGGCAATTTCTTTCTGGAACTTCAGGATCACGGAATAGCGGAGCAGCGGATGATCAATCCTCAGCTTGTCCGTATGAGCCGGGAGACAGGCATTCCGCTGATCTGCACCAATGACTGTCACTATACCCGTGCGGAGGACGCAGAGGCGCACGATATCCTCCTTTGCATCCAGACAGGGAAGAAGCTTTCGGACGAGAACCGGATGCGTTACGAAGGAGGACAATATTATATAAAGTCCCCGGAGGAGATGGCAGAGCTGTTTCCCTATGCGCCGGAGGCTCTGGAGAATACCTGCAGAATTGCGGAGCGCTGCCATGTGGAGATCAGGTTTCACGAGCTGAAGCTGCCGAAGTTCGATGTTCCGGAAGGGTATACCTCCTGGACATATCTGCAGGAGCTCTGCAGGAAGGGACTGGAAGAGCGCTACCATCCGGTAACGAAGGAGATCCGTGACCGTCTTGACTATGAGTTGGAAGTCATACGGAAGATGGGGTATGTGGACTATTTCCTTATCGTCTGGGATTATGTCCATTTTGCAAAGACCCATGACATTATGGTCGGACCGGGGAGGGGAAGTGCGGCGGGCAGCCTGGTTTCGTACACCCTGGACATCACCGAACTGGATCCGCTGAAATACAACCTTCTGTTTGAGCGGTTCCTGAACCCGGAGCGTGTTTCCATGCCGGATATTGATGTAGATTTCTGCTTCGAGCGGAGGCAGGAGGTCATTGACTATGTGGTGCGGAAGTACGGAAAAGACCGGGTCGTCCAGATCGTTACCTTTGGAACGATGGCTGCGCGCGGTGTCATCCGGGATGTCGGAAGAGTGATGGATCTGCCGTATTCCCGCTGTGATATGATCGCCAAGATGATTCCCAATGAGCTGAATATTACGATTGACAAGGCGCTTGGCATGAATCAGGAGCTGAAGAAGCTCTACGAGGGCGATGAGGAGGTCCACAGGCTGATTGACATGGCACGGAGACTGGAGGGACTGCCCAGACACACCTCCATGCATGCTGCCGGCGTGGTCATTTCCTCCCGGCCGGTGGAGGAATTTGTCCCGCTCTCCCGTGCCGCGGACGGCACGATTACGACCCAGTTTACCATGACGACACTGGAGGAACTGGGACTGCTGAAAATGGACTTTCTGGGGCTTCGCACCCTGACGGTTATTCAGGACGCGCAGAAGCTGGCGGAGGAAAAAGAAGGAAAAAAGATCAGCCTCCGGGATATTGATTACAATGATCCGAACGTCATGGGAATGATCAGCGCGGGTAAGTGCGAAGGCGTGTTTCAGCTGGAGTCCGGCGGAATGAAGAGCTTTATGAAGGAGCTGAAGCCTTCCACGCTGGAAGACATTATTGCGGGTGTCGCCCTCTACCGTCCGGGTCCGATGGATTTTATTCCGCAGTACATCAACGGAAAGAGCCATCCGGAGCTGATACGCTATGACTGTCCGCAGCTGGAGCCGATTCTCAAGCCTACGTACGGCTGCATTGTTTACCAGGAGCAGGTGATGCAGATCGTGCGTGACCTGGCGGGCTATACCTACGGGGGAAGCGATGTCCTGCGCCGCGCCATGTCCAAAAAAAAGATAAAGGTGATGCAGGAGGAAAGGCAGAACTTTGTCTACGGAAACAAGGAGAAAAACATTCCGGGCTGCATCCGGAATGGAATCAGCGAGTCCGTGGCCAATAAAATATACGACGATATGATCGACTTCGCCAAGTATGCCTTTAATAAATCCCATGCCGCCGCCTATGCGATTGTCTCCTTTCAGACCGCCTGGCTGAAATACTACTATCCGGTAGAATTTATGGCTGCTCTTATGACGTCGGTGATCGACAATCCCGGAAAATGCGCGGAATATATCCTTCACTGCAGGCGGATGAAAATTGACATCCTGCCCCCGGACATCAACAGGAGCCGGGGAACCTTTTCCGTGGAAAACGGGAAAATACGGTATGCGCTGACAGCGGTTAAGGGAATCGGGAAACCGGTGATGGAAGCCATTGAACAGGAAAGAGAAAGGGGAGGAGCCTTCCGGAGTCTCCAGGATTTCTGCCAGCGTCTCTCCAGCAAGGAAGTCAATAAGCGCACACTGGAAAATTTCATCAAGTCCGGGGCGTTTGACAGCCTGGGGGGAACCAGAAAACAGTATCTGCAGATTTACAGTCTTGTGATGGATCAGGCCGCGGAAGAAAAGAAAAGCAGCATGACCGGGCAGATGAGCCTTTTTGATTTTATGACAGAAAGGGATCGGAAGAGCCTGGAGATCCGGCTTCCCGACGTGGGAGAATTTGACCGGGAGGAGAAGCTGGCGTTTGAAAAGGAAGTAACCGGCATCTATATTACCGGGCACCCGCTACAGGAATACGAGGCCAGATGGAAGAAGCACGTTACCGCGGTGACCACAGATTTCCAGCAGGATGAGGAGACCGGGCAGCCCCGCCTGGAGGACGGCGCCCACGTCACGGTCGGCGGCATGATTCTGGAAAAAACCATCAAATACACGAAAACAAATCAGACGATGGCTTTTTTAATTCTGGAGGATCTTCTCGGTACGGTAGAGGTGATCGTGTTTCCCAAAAGTTATGAGAAATACAGCCCTCTGCTGCAGGAAGATGCCAAGGTGTTCCTGTCCGGCCGGGTGTCCGGCGAAGAGGATAAGGCCAGCAAGCTGATACTGGAAAAGCTGGTTCCGTTTTCGGAAGTCTCTTCCGAGGTATGGCTGCAGTTTGCGGATAAGGAGGCGTACCGGCGGGAAGAACAGAATATCCAGACTCTCGCCGCCGGCAATCCGGGGAAGGACAGGCTGGTGATTTATCTGAAAAAAGAACGTGCGGTCAAGAGGCTTTCCGTGGGCGTAGACGCAGATAACGGGAACGGAGCCCTAGGTGATTTTTACAGAATTCTGGGACCGGACAATGTTAAAGTCGTGTAAATGAACATTGAAAAGCACAGATAAATGCATTAAAATGCTATTCGAATGGGATCAAACGTGTATGGAGGATAAATCATGGCAGCGAAAAATGAGATCAAGACCATCGGTGTTCTGACTAGCGGCGGCGACGCTCCGGGCATGAATGCGGCCATTCGTGCAGTGGTTCGTCGGGCGGTCGGAAAAGGTCTGACAGCCAAGGGGATCCTGAAGGGCTATGAGGGATTGATAAACGAAGAAATCGTGGATATGGGTGCCAGAGACGTCTCCGATATTATCGGAAAGGGCGGTACGATTCTTCTCTCAGCCCGCTGCGCGGAAATGAGAACCGAGGAAGGTCTTCAGCAGGCAGCAGCCACCTGTAAAAAGCATGGCATCCAGGGACTGGTCGTGATCGGCGGCGACGGCTCTTTCGCCGGAGCACAGAAGCTGGCTAACCTGGGAATCAATACCATCGGCATTCCGGGAACCATCGACCTGGATATTGCCTGCACAGAATATACCATCGGATTCGATACAGCAGTAAATACCGCTATGGAGGCGATTGACAAGGTAAGAGATACCTCCACTTCCCATGAGCGGGTAAGTATTATTGAGGTTATGGGACGGAATGCCGGATATATCGCACTGTGGTGCGGTATCGCCTCCGGCGCAGAGGATGTGCTGCTCCCGGAAAAATATGATTATGACGAGCAGCAGATTATTAATCATATTATTGAGACAAGGAAAAAAGGAAAGAAGCACCACATTATCATAAATGCGGAGGGAATCGGTCATTCTCAGGCTATGGCAAAACGTATTGAGGCCGCTACGGGAATCGGGACCAGGGCGACCATCCTGGGTCACATGCAGCGGGGAGGGAGCCCTACCTGCAAGGATCGTATGTACGCGACCATTATGGGCGCCTACGCGGTAGACCTTCTGCTTCAGGGAAAGACAAAAAGGGTTGTCGCCTACAAAAACGGGGAGTTCGTAGATTTTGATATCAATGAAGCTCTTTCCATGAAGAAGTCACTGTCCGAATACGAAGTGGAGCTGGCCAAATCTCTGTCCTACAATTATGTGATGCGAGACTGAACAGGAATGGCAGAGACCTGCAGGAAACATGCGGTCTGTTGTACCGGGCAGGAGAAGAATCAGAACAGTATAAGTGCCGCCGGCAAGCAGGCTGCACGGGCTGCAATGCCGGTGCCTGTTTGCCGGCGGTTTTGCTGTCGGCGGAGATTCAGTGGGTGGCTGTGGCGGAACGCTTGAGATGCCGGGCTTGCGGAAGCGTTGCAGGTCATCAGAGTTCAGAAGGCAGTTGCGGCGGAACGGCATGGCACAGCCGCAGAATATCCGGGAGTATTTATGGAAATGATTACATCTGCATCCAATGTACAGGTAAAAAAAATACGGGCGCTGAATTCCAAAGCAAAAATCCGCAGGGAAGAAGGTCTCTTTGTCGCGGAGGGAACCCGTCTGTTTCGGGAGATTCCCCCAATGCTTCGGGAGCATGTCTATGTTTCCGAGTCCTTTTACAGGGAACATGCGGACATTCTGAACGGGATCTGTTATGATGTTCTGGAAGAAAATCTGTTCCGCAGGGTCTGTGACACCAAAACGCCGCAGGGAATCCTTACTGTTGCAAAGATACCGGAATGGTCCAGGAACGACCTGCTAGGCGCAGGCGGAAACGCCCCGCTGATACTGGTTCTGGAGGATTTGCAGGATCCCGGAAATGTAGGAACCATGATTCGGACGGCAGAGGCTGCCGGAGTGACGGGGGTCGTCGTCAGCACCGGAACTGCGGATCTGTATCAGCCAAAGGTGATCCGCTCCACCATGGGATCGATCTTCCGCGTTCCGCTCCGCCGGGAGGAAAATCTGGAGGAGACGGTGCACTGGCTGAAGGAAAAGAAAATCCGTGTTTTCGGCGCCCATCTGAAAGGCAGCCAGAGCTATGCGGATCAGGATTACACGGAAGGCACGGCATTCTGCATCGGGAACGAGGGAAACGGACTGTCTGAAAAGCTGACCGGAATGCTGGACAGCAGAATCAGGATACCTATGGAGGGACAGGTGGAATCGCTCAATGCCGCGATATCCGCCGCTGTCCTGGTTTACACAGCCCATGCGCAGAGAGCGGCGGGACTTCCTCGCTATTGACAGACCGGACAGCGTGGACGCCGCACGCGCACAGAGTGCAGTTTAATACCAGCAATAACGGAACCGTCAGGCACGCGGACTCCGCACGCGCACAGAGTAAAGCGGGACTTCCGGGAAACAGAGGGAAAAGAAAAGACTGAAAAAGCCGTCCGGCAGGGAACAGTTGTCCGGAACCGGACAGGCATCATGAGGAGGAAAATACTGATGGATTTAACAGGACGCAGCTTTCTGACACTGAAGGACTATACACCGGAGGAAATTCATTATCTTCTGGATCTCTCCGCTCTTTTGAAGGAGAAAAAGAAAAAAGGAATCCGGGTCGATACCCTCCGGGGAAGAAATGTCGCCCTGATTTTTGAGAAAACAAGCACAAGAACCCGCTGCTCCTTTGAAGTGGCAGCCCATGATCTTGGGATGGGAACCACGTATCTGGATCCGTCCGGATCACAGATCGGGAAAAAAGAGAGTATCGCCGATACGGCGCGTGTTCTCGGCCGTATGTACGAGGGAATCGAGTACCGGGGATTCGGACAGGAAATTGTGGAAGAGCTGGCAAAATATGCAGGCGTGCCGGTGTGGAACGGCCTGACCAATGAGTATCATCCCACGCAGATGCTGGCGGATATGCTGACCATTCGGGAACATTTCGGACAGCTGAAGGGAATCCGTCTGGTTTACCTTGGGGATGCCCGGTACAATATGGGAAATTCCTATATGGTCGCCTGCTCCAAGCTGGGACTGCATTATACGGCCTGCGCGCCGTCCAAGTACTTCCCGGATCAGAAGCTGGTGGATCAGTGCGAGGAATACGCGGAGGAGAGCGGGGGAAGCATTACGCTTACGGAAAATGTGACGGCGGCCACCCGCGGGGCAGATGTAATCTGCACCGACGTCTGGGTTTCCATGGGAGAGCCGGACAGCGTCTGGGAGGAGCGGATACAGGATCTGAGTCCCTACAAGGTGACGGCGGATGTCATGAAAAACGCGGGGAGTCAGGCGGTATTTCTGCACTGCCTGCCTTCTTTCCACGACCTGAATACCGGGATCGGGAAGAAAATCCACGATAAATATGGCCTGAATGACATGGAAGTGACGGATGAGGTGTTTGAGTCTAAACAGTCTCTGGTATTTGAAGAGGCGGAGAACCGTATGCACACCATCAAAGCTGTTATGGCTGCGACACTGGGAGCTTTCTGATGAGTGCCCGGCTGCAGACGACAGAACTGGCGTCCCTTTTGTCCGGGACGGCAGAAAACTGGGAGATTCATTATCTTGAAACCGTGGATTCCACTAACAGCTGGGCCAGGCAGGAAGCCAGGCAGGGAGCGCGGGACGGCGGCATCTACCTGACTGATTATCAGAGCGCCGGAAGGGGAAGAAGGGGCAGAGCCTGGGAGGTTCCGGCCGGAACCTCTGTGATGTTCAGTATTCTCCTGAAGCCGGATACAGCGCCGGAGAATCTGTCTATGCTGACCCTTGTCATGGGACTTTCCGTGGCACAGGGAATTTCTTTGGAGACAGGTCTGGAGACGGGAATCAAGTGGCCGAATGATGTGGTTGTAAACGGAAAAAAAATCTGCGGAATCCTGACCGAGCTGGATACTGTTTCCGGGAGTGTGATTATCGGCACAGGCATCAATATCAATATGACTTCTTTTCCGGAAGAACTCCGGGAAAAGGCTACCTCGATTGCCGCGGAAACAGGACGCAGCTGGAGCAGGGAGCAGACAGCCGGCAGGGTCATAGCTGCTTTTGCGGAAAATTATCGCATCTTTAACAGAACCGGCGATATGACCGGTCTGAGGGAATCCTATCAGAAAATTCTGGTAAACAGGGGGAATAAGGTGCGGGTTCTGGATCCGCGTGCTCCGTTTACCGGGACGGCACTGGGGATTGACGACAGAGGAGAACTTCTGGTAAAAAGAGAGGACACCGGAAGCGTGGAAACGGTCTTTTCCGGTGAGGTTTCGGTCAGAGGAATTTACGGGTACGCGGTCTGAAATCCTGCTTTCTTCACGGATTTCTATATGCGGATGCAGAAAGACTGGATATTGTGCGGGCTTCCCTGCAGTACTGCAGAGAGAACGGATTCTGTACGTTCTTCCCCGCAGAACTGCAGAGAAGACAGACCCTGCACGGGTTTCCATGTATCACTGCAGAAAAAAGGATCTTCGCACAGGACAGAAAAGCCGGAGCAGAATACCGCGGGACAGGAGAAAAGATGGATGATTATGTAGTGCTCTGCGGAGCCAATGCCTATACACAGAAATTTTATTTCAATCCGGCATTCGACGTTCTTCCCCAGAGGGTAAAGGATGAACTGAAGGTTGCCTGCGTCCTTTTTACGTCGGAAGTCGGAGGGATTCTTACTGTTGAATACGACAAAGAGGGAAACCTGCAGCTTCGCACGGAAGCGGACGAGGTAGACGGAACCTACGATGATATTAATGCGAAGCTGAAAATTAAGGAGCTGCAGGAGAAAAACAGGGAGCTGTTTGAATCGCTGGAGCTGTTTTACCGTGTTTTTAATGGCATCGATACGGAAAGTAAAGGTAATTGAACACAATGCCGAATAAAACAAAAGTACAGCGAGAAAGGAAACAAATGAAAGGAATTCAGCTGGGGAAGGTTTTTATCGAATATCCTCTGGCTCTGGGACCGATGGCAGGTGTGACAGACCTACCATTTCGTTTATTATGCAGGGAACAGGGGGCAGGTCTTGTCTATACGGAGATGGTCAGCGCAAAGGCAATCCTTTACAGAAATAAAAATACCGGGGAGCTGATGCGGATTCATCCGGCGGAACGGCCGATTGCCCTGCAGCTGTTTGGGAGTGAGCCGGAATCCGTCGCGGAGGCAGCGGCCAGAATCGAGGATAAACCTTTTGATATCCTGGATTTCAATATGGGCTGTCCGGTTCCCAAGGTGGTAAATAACGGAGAGGGTTCTGCGCTGATGAAAAAACCGGAACTGGCTGCAGAGATTATCCGTGCGGTCGTCCGAAAAATACACAAGCCGGTCTCTGTGAAAATCCGCAGAGGATTCGATCTGGAACACTGCAACGCGGTGGAAGTGGCAAAAAGGCTGGAGGACGCGGGCACCTCTCTGATTGCCGTTCATGGAAGAACTAGATCCCAGTTTTACTCCGGACAGGCGGACTGGGACTGCATCCGCAGGGTAAAAGAAGCAGTCTCTATCCCTGTCCTCGGTAACGGGGATGTGGATTCACCTTACGCCGCAGAAAAAATGCTGCAGGAAACCGGGGCGGACGGAATTATGATTGCGCGGGCGGCAGAGGGGAATCCCTGGATCTTCAGGGATGTGAGGACTTTTCTGGAAACCGGGGAAATCCCTGCGCCGCCGTCCCTGACAGAAAAATACGGGCTGATCCTGCGCCACCTCTCTTTGATGGAGGAATATAAAGGTGAGTATACAGCGGTTCATGAAATGCGGAAACATGCCGCATGGTACACATCCGGCATGCCGAATTCCGCTTCCTTCCGCAGGCAGGTCAACCAGTGTGAAAGCGGGGAAGAACTGCGCAGTCTGCTGCGTACTATTTTTCTGCAGCCGTCCGGGCAGCAGCTTTAACCGAACAAATTGTCCGAATGGCGGCAGAGGAAAACCCGTATGGCGGGAACATGGACTGTAAAACCCGGAAAGGAGGCGGCATTGCGCTTTTTCCATATTTCCGATCTCCACATCGGCCTGAAACTGATGAACAGGGATATGCAGGAAGATCAGGTTTATATTTTGAAAGAAATTGTCCGGCTGGCAGAAGAAAAAAAGCCGGACGCCGTGGTAGTGGCGGGCGATATCTATGACAGGGCAGTGCCCTCGGCGGAGGCCGTGGAAGTTTTCAGCGAATTTACAGCGGCTCTGATGAGGGCGGTTCCGGAAGCTGTCATCATGATGATCAGCGGCAACCATGACAGCGCGCAGAGAATCGACTGTTTTCGCAGCGTGCTGTCCCGTCAGAATCTTTATATGGTAGGAACGCCGCCCCGGAAACCGGAAGAATATATTCAGAAGGTGACGCTTTGTGACAGCTATGGACCGGTCTGTTTTTATCTTCTCCCTTTCGTCCGTCCGTCCATGGTTAAGGAGATTGTCGGGACAGATCAGAACGGAAATCTGTTTACCTATCAGGAAACGGTAAAAAGACTTCTGGAGAGAGAAAATTTAGATCCGTCTGTCCGCAATGTTCTGGTCAGCCACCAGTTTTACCTCCCGGCGGGCAAGACGGCAGACGAGGTGGAGCGGATGGACTCGGAAATCCGGACGGTTGGAGATATTGACCAGGTTTCGGCAGAGGTTCTGAGCCCGTTTGATTACGCGGCGCTGGGGCATATCCACAAGCCGATGAAGGTCGGAAGCGAATATTACCGTTACTGCGGAACGCCGCTTGCCTGCTCGGTCAGCGAGGCAGGACAGAAGAAGGGTATTATTCAGGTGGATATGGGGGAGAAAGGTATGCTGAAAACTGCCGTTCTTCCTCTGGTGCCTCTGCGTCCGATTCGTGTGATACGGGGGACGCTGGAAGAGGTTCTTAAACAGAGTTCCACTGACTATGTCACGGCTGTTCTGACTGACCGGGTTGATCTGGACATTCTGGATATGCAGGACAGGCTCCGGCTGGCTTTTCCCAATCTTCTGGAGATACGGCGGGAGCAGAGAAGAAGCGCGGATTACAGTGTGACTGTCTCGCGGGAGGCGGCCAAAAATCCCTATGAGCTCTGCTGCAGTTTCCTGAAAGACACAGACAGTGAGGAGAGACGAATACTAAGAGACGTTATCCGGACGGTGCAGGAGGTGGTTTAGTTGCGCCCTGTCAGACTGAGCATGCAGGCGTTTGCCTCTTACGGAAAAAAAACAGAAATTGATTTTACAAAACCAGTACAGAACCTGTTTCTGATTACCGGGGACACCGGTGCCGGTAAAAGTACCATCTTTGACGCTATTGTTTTTGCCCTCTACGGGGAAGCCGGGTCGGCAGTAAACAGGAAAAACGGGCCGGAGCTGCAGAGCCAGTATGTCTCTCCCGCTGCAGAGCCGTTTGTAGAGCTTACTTTTTCACAGCAATGCGGGGAAAAAGAGGAGCTTTACACGGTCAGGAGAGTACCGAGGCATATCCGCCCGCTGCGCAGAGGAACCGGCTGGACAGAGGAAAGCGAATCGGTATCACTTATTCTGCCGGATGGAAAAGAGTATCCCCGGAAAGAAACAGATGCCAGGCTGGTTGACATCATCGGGCTGACCAAAGAGCAGTTTATGCAAGTGGCCATGATCGCGCAGGGAGAGTTCATGGAGCTTCTGCGCGCAAAATCAGATGAGAAAAAGGTGATCTTCCGAATGCTTTTCCACACAGAAATTTACAGCCGGATCACGGAGGAGCTGAACAGGAGAAAGAAGGAGAAGGAGAAGGAAATCGCGGTTATCCGCACTGTCTGTCAGACGGAGGCGGCACGCCTGGTTTTGCCGGAGTCCGTGGATTCCGCATCGGAAAAAACAGAGGATCTGGCCGAAAGGCTGAGAGTTCTTCAGAAAAATATTGCGGAGGGAAAAATCGCTGTTCTGGAAGAATTTGTGGAAAAACTGGATGCGTTGACAGATCAGATGCGGGAGGAGGCGAAAAATGCCTCCCAGGAGGCGGAGAAAGCGCAGGCGGATAGAGATGCCGCCAGAGACGCATTGGCAGAGGGAGAGAATCTTCTGAAGATTTTTGAACAGAAAAGGCGGGCGTCTGAAAAGCGCAGGGAGCTGTTAAAACACAGACAGAAGACCGAACAGGAAGAGCAGCTTGCCGGAAAGATTCTGGATGCCAGGGAGATAGCCGGAGTCTGGACAAGGCTGGAGGACAGCGTACAGGCGGGAAGGCAGACAAAGCAGAAGCTGGAGGAAGACAGGCAGAGGCTTCCGAAGCTTGCGAAGCTGGCAGAGCAGGCGGCATGGAAGCAGGAAGCGGCCAAAAAGGACATGGATACGGCTCTTACCAATTACAGCCAGACCATGGAACGCGTCAGAAAATCACTGGATGCCATCAGCCGGGAGGAAAAAGCACAGAAACTTCTGGACGAAAAACAGGAAGAACTGAACCGGTTCAGGAAGCAGGAACAGACCCAGCGGGTTCTGCTTGAAAAACTGGGAGAGGAAGAAAAAAAGAGAAAGCTGAAAATCTCCCGTCTGTCTGGCGCGGAGGATCGGGCGGCGGAATGTCGGATCCGCATGGACGATAGGAAGCTTCTTCTTGCGGAATATCAGGAGTATCAGAAGGCGGAAAA
>CACVSR010000045.1:13604-16327 GCA_902756775.1 uncultured Lachnospiraceae bacterium
TTCCGGGAACAGTATGAGCAGCAGAACCGGGAATACGAGGCCATGCGCAGAAGTTTCCTGGATGAGCAGGCAGGTTTTCTTGCGAGGGAATTAGTTCCCGGAATGCCCTGCCCTGTCTGTGGGTCCAGGGAACATCCGCATCCGCGGGAGATAGCGGAAAAGAACCGGGGCATAACAAGAGAAATCCTGGATAGAGAAAAACATCTTCTGGACGGACTGCGTGAAGAGCAGGAAAAGGCGGCTGCCCGTGCAAAGGCTGCCACAGGCGTGCTGGAGGAAAAGCAGCATCGGCGCAGCCTGACGAGATATAAGGTAAAGGAACATCTGAACAGAAGCGGCTTCCGGCAGAGAGCCGATGAGCTTTCTCCTGAACAGTTGCACAGCCTGCTGCAGGAGGAACACGGCAGACTGCTTGTGTTTCGGGATCAATGTGTGCAGGAGCTTCAGGAGCTGAAAAAACAGAAGGCTCAGGAGACGGAATCGGAAGAAAAAAGGCAAAGGCTCAGGACTTCTCTGGATCAGCTGGAGGAAAAAATCCGTAAACTGACCGGAGAGGTGTCAGCGGCAGCGGCGCTGGCGGATGACCTGCGCGGCGGCAGAGAGTTTGCATCCAGAAAAGAAGCCGCAGATGCGGAAAAACAGGCGGAGGAAGAGAAACGAAAGAAGGAAGAAAACTGGAAAATCGCGGCAGGAGAGGCAGAGGCAGGCGCCGCCGCCAGAACCTCCTGTGAGGCGGGAATCCTTCAGATGGAACAGCGTATTCCTGCGGAGGAGGAGGAAATAAAAAAGCGGACAGAAAGCTATCAGGAAATCTGCAGCAGAAAAAAACTGACGGAGTCCCGTTGGAAGGAACTGGCAGATCAATACAGCGCAGAGGATGCCGAAACGATGCGGAAGCAGGCGGAGCAATGGAGGCGGGAATTTGCGGGAGCCGGCCAGCTGGAGGCAGAGGCGGAAAAGCAGATAGACGGCAGAGAGATACCGGACTTGGAGAGCCTTCGTATGCGGGCGGCGCT
The DNA here is from genome assembly GCA_902756775.1 of uncultured Lachnospiraceae bacterium. Taxonomy (GTDB): domain Bacteria; phylum Bacillota; class Clostridia; order Lachnospirales; family Lachnospiraceae; genus Bilifractor. Next base: position 14,621 of record CACVSR010000045.1, read on the forward strand.
GGCGCAGAACCGGTGTGACGCCGCGCGGCAGAAAGAAAAATCTGCGTCCGGGCTGTATACGGGAAACAGACAGGTTCTCCAGTCCCTGCAGTCGGGAAAAGAAAAGAGGGAGGCTGTCATTCAGGAACACACCCGTCTGGATACGCTTTACCGGCTGGTTTCCGGGAATGTTTCCGGCTCCCGGATGGATCTGGAAACCTTCGCCCAGCGCTATTACCTGAACCGGATACTTGCTGCGTCAAACCGCCGCTTTCAGGAGATGTCGGCCGGACAGTATGAGCTTCGGATGCTTGACGCGGAAAAAGCCGGCGTCGGGAAAAACAGAGGACTGGATCTGATGGTGTATTCCACGGTCACGGGAAGAGAACGGGAGGTGCGCACACTCTCCGGCGGAGAGTCCTTCATGGCGGCTCTGTCCCTGGCTCTCGGCATGGCGGATCAGATTCAGGAGAGCTCGGCGTCCATCCATCTGGATATGATGTTTATTGATGAAGGATTCGGGTCGCTGGACGACCGTTCCAGAGATCAGGCCGTCCGGGTGTTGAAGGAAATGGCAGGGGGAAACCGTCTGATCGGCATTATCTCCCATGTCACGGAGCTGAAACAGGAGATCGACGACCAGCTGGTTGTTACCAAACGGGATGACGGCAGTCATGTCCGCTGGCAGCTGACCTGAAAAAACATAGTATTATATTTTGCGGATTATGCTATGATGGGGAGTGGCCGGGCAGGCTGGCAGACAGGTCAGCTCCATCCGGCAGATGCGAATTGATTATTTTCCAGAAAGGACTGCTATGCGAAAGACAAAAATTATCTGTACCATCGGACCTGCCTCGGATTCAGAAAAGGTATTGACGCGGATGTGCAGGGCGGGTATGAACGTCGCCAGACTGAATTTTTCTCACGGCACACATGAAGAACATCTGAAAAAAATAGAGCTGATCAAAAAAGTCCGGGAACAGCTGAGCATGCCGGTAGCGATTATGCTGGACACCAAAGGGCCGGAATACCGGATCGGGGTTTTCAAAGACCATCGTGTGACGCTGAAGGAAGGACAGAAATTTACCTTTACCACGGATAATGTTATCGGCGATGAGTCCTGCGTTTCGGTCAGCTACAAGGGCTTCGCGGATGATCTCGCAGAAGGAGATACTATTCTGGTCAACAACGGACTGGTGGTCTGCAAGGTGGAAAAGGTCGAGGGCTCCAACGTCATCACAAAGGTGACGGCGGGAGGCGTTCTTTCCGATAAAAAAAGCATGAACTTTCCAGGGAAGCTTTTGAAAAACAATTTCCTCAGCGAACAGGATAAGAGCGATCTGCTGTTCGGCATTGAACAGGACGTGGACTATGTGGCAGCCTCCTTCGTTTCCACCAGGGAGGACGCGCAGGAAATGCGCGATTTCCTGGACGCCAACGGCGGCAGGGAAATAGATATAATCGCAAAAATCGAGAACCGTGCCGGTGTAGAGAATGTCGAGAAGATCTCAGAGGTTGTGGACGGCATCATGGTAGCCAGAGGAGATCTGGGAGTGGAAATTCCGTTTATGGAGGTGCCGAGTGTCCAGAAGGAGATCGTGTCCAAATGCCGTCTGCTCGGAAAGCGTGTCATTATTGCTACAGAGATGCTGGAATCCATGATGAGCAATATCCGGCCGACAAGAGCGGAGATTTCCGACGTGGCGAACGCGGTCTATGACGGCGCTT
>CACVSR010000046.1 GCA_902756775.1 uncultured Lachnospiraceae bacterium
AAAACAGAACGTAACAAAGAGGAAATAATTCTTCACAATTTCGTAAAACAAACTTTTCAAACAGACTGTCTTATAGTAAAATACAGGGCAGCAGACATATTTTGCGTAAAAAATTCTTTGAAGCAGAAATACTCCACAGAAGAAATGCTTTATAAAAGTAATGTTTTGCAGGAGAAATGGAACAGCATCAAAAAGAATATCTGTTCCGGAGAGGGGAAGTAGGAATCACATGAAAAAGAAATTACTGCGTATGATTACGGCAGGAGCTCTCAGCGCCGTTATGTGCCTGACAGATGTTTCTGCCGTTTTTGCAGGTGAACAGGCAGATCAGACAGTTACAGGCGGAACACAGATTCAGCAGACGGAATCCTCATCGTCAGAATCTCTGCGGAATACGGACACTGCGGAGACTTCAGATGCCGGTAACCAGGATAATACGACGCCATCCGGAACGGAAGATGTTTCTTCTACATCCGGCTCGTCAGAAGGTGACACAGAGAATTCTGAACCGAAGACCGAGGCAGGAGACACCGGAACAGTGACGGAAGCCGTTCAGGTCAGCACGGATGTGGAAAATCTCGTCAGCGCCGCTGCGCAGATCTCGGACTGTTCTTCGGATCAGGCCGCGCAGATCAGTCAGCAGATCGAGGCTGTACAGAACACCATGGAATCTCTGTCCGAAGAAGAACAGGATATTCTCTCCGGAAGCAGGGAGGCGCTGGATAATGCCGCCGCCGCAGTGGAAGCCTATCAGAATCCGGTGGTGGAACAACATTTTCTGGCAGGTGACGACGAACACATGAACAGTTTCCGTTATCTAAACGGTCAGCCGGTCACAGAGGCGCTGGAGGATGTTTCGCAGGAAGGAGACGCCATAGAGGCCTACGCAAATGGGGAATCCGATAGAGTTGTGCAGGGATTGAAGGACGGAACGATCTCCGTCAGCACGGCGGACGGGGCGTCCCTCCGGAAAACCGGGACAGAGGACACGGAGGATACACAGGCGATTCTCCTCGGAACCGGAGATACGCAGGAAGGAATTGATGTCAGTCAGTTCCAGGGAACGATCGACTGGGCTGCCGTAAAGAACGCAGGCGTGAAGTTTGCCATTCTCCGCTGTGGGTATGGAGAAAATGACTCCTCCCAGGATGATAAAAAATGGGAGTATAACGTAACGCAGTGTGAAAGATACGGGATTCCGTACGGCGTGTATCTGTTTTCCTATGCGGCGGACGCACAGGGAGCGGCAAGCGAGGCTAATCATGTGCTCCGTCTGATTCAGGGGCATTCTCTTACGCTGCCGGTTTATCTGGATATGGAAACAAACGATCAGAGAAGACTGGGAAGTTCGAAGGTGGTCTCCATTGCAAACACCTTCTGCTCGGCCATCCGGGCGGCAGGGTACAATGCGGGAATCTATGCGAGCGCCAGCTGGTGGAACAGTGTTCTTTCGCCAGTCGCTTATGACACGACCTTTTATCACTGGGTAGCCCAGTGGAACGATAGGGTTACTGCTTCCGCCAGTTATCAGATGTGGCAGTATGCCGACAACGGGAGAGTAAGTGGGATTACAGAAAATGTGGTGGACAGGGATCGCTGGTACGGGGACTTTCCGGCACCTTCTGCTGGAAATCTTCCAAGAACCTCGGACGGAACTGGTGTAACCTATCAGACGCACATACAGAACATCGGCTGGGAGTCCTTCAACAGATGCAATGGGGAGACGTCCGGAACCGTGGGGCAGTCTCTTCGTCTGGAGGCAATCCATATCGGTATTACAGGAAACCGTAATGTCGGGATAACGTACCAGACCCATGTGCAGAATATCGGCTGGCAGAATCCGGTCAGCAACTGGGGAGATGCGGGGACAATAGGAAAGAGTCTGCGGATGGAGGCGATCAAAATCAGCCTTACCGGCGCGGATGCCTCCAAATATGATATCTACTACCGCGTCCATGTCCAGAACATCGGCTGGATGGGATGGGCAAAGAACGGAGAGGCAGCCGGCACACAGGGCTACAGCTACCGGATGGAAGCGCTGCAGATTGTCCTTGTAGATAAGGGCGCGGCAGCTCCCTCCAGTCAAGGAGCTGCGGTTTCAGAGGCTTTCCGCGAAAAGACAACCAATGTCTCCTACAGTACCCATGTGCAGAATATAGGCTGGCAGGGTAACGTGACAGATGGGGATACTTCAGGCACAACAGGACGTTCCCTTCGTCTGGAGGCGATTAAGATCAGCTCTCCTGTGGCGGATATCCAGTACCGCACGCATGTCCAGAATATCGGCTGGCAAAACGGCTGGACCAATGAAGGAAATGTCAGCGGTACAACGGGAAGATCCCTTCGTCTGGAGGCCATTCAGATCCGGTTGACAGGAGCGTCCGCTTCGCAATATGATATTTACTATAGAGTTCACGTGCAGAATATCGGATGGACGGACTGGGCTTCAAATGGAGCGTCCTGCGGAAGCGCCGGATATTCCTATCGGATGGAAGCTATCCAGATCGTACTGGTGAGAAAAGGCAGCTCTGCTCCGGGCAGTACATCCAGAGTTTTCTATCAGAGGTAAAAGAAGCCAGTCTCCCGGACAGCTTGGAAACGATGAAGAAGGAACATGAATGCCAATTCGGTTTCCGGTCCGAGCCGGAAAGTGGGAAAAGGCTTCACAGGGAGGTTCAGATGGGTAAGAAATGGATGATTATCCTGATTGTTCTGACAGCAGGAATAGTTGTGGCTGTCGGTGCGCTGGGGATCGGAAAGAACAAAAAAAAGACACAAATGACGGCAGCCCCCACGGAAGAAGCAGTATCTTCTTCATCATCGGAAAAGGTGACAGAGGCCGCTGTTTCCGCAATCTCAGCAGAAGCCATCGGGGAAGAAACAACAGGAGAGAATGTCTACAAAGTTTCCCTGATTAACAACACACAGAAAATCATTACAGAAGTGGCCGTGAAGGATTTGACGGAGAACGAATACCCGGCCAATATGCTGAAGGACGGAGAAGTCTTTCAGCCGAATGAAAAAAGAGATCTGTATTTTGATGCCACGGAATCCGTAAAAAAGACAGAAGAGCTGAACAGTGATTCTGCTTACTCGGACGAGGAAAAGGTAGAGCCGGACTATACGCTGAAGATTACCTTCGATGCGGGAAAATCCTATGAGCTTCACTCTTTCCCGTTCGGGGACATCAGCGAAGGACAGCTATGCTACGATGAGCAGGAGGACGTGTGTTACCTGACCTACACATCGCTTAAAAGCGGAGAGAGCGTCAGCACCCTGGAGCAGGAAAAACAGCTGAAAGCGCTTGCCGCTCAGAATGAAAGCGCGACGGTAAACGAAGGGGGATCCGACGGCACAGATACACAGGAAAATCCTTCCTATGAAAGCGATCCCTCCTATGAGGAACCTACCGGGGATACCCCGCAGGAAGAGACCCCTTCCTTCTCGGAGGATGAGCAGGACACCTACGGCGGGGAAAACAGTACCTATTGACGGCACAGAAGCCGCAAACATGACCCAAAACAGCCAAACACCGCAAACAGGTAAAAAAAATCTATGCAGGCAAGCTTCAAATGTGACCTGAAACGGCAAGCGCTGCAAATAAGTTAAGAACAAAAAACATCCCGGTAAAATCGGGATGTTTTTTGTTCGTCCATTGCATGGTCATCTGCGGCTTTTGAGCCGGATTCACAGGAAATCTCCGATAAGTTCCCGAAAACCCCCGAAAATCCTCCGGTTTTTCCATTTTTCGGGTTGTGTGCAAGCGTTCAACTGGTATAATCTTAAAAGGTGCGTGCGCGAAGGCGGACAGTGAGATGCACGATAAGAAAATACACAGAAAATACGGTGTCTGAGTTTTGCAGCTGCAAGAACGGCAGTCCGTTTTGTCCGAAATACAGAAAAATAATGAGGGGAGAAACCTGTGAAAAAAGAAAAGATACTGCCATGCTTCATTTATCTGTACCTGTCACTTCCTATTCTGATTCTGATGCTTGGCTGGATGAAGATTTATCTGGCCGTGCCGCTGGTCCTGGCTGTGGTCTGGTGCTGCTGCCACGCGGTTCGCGGCGAGAGTATGTTCTGGATGCCGCAGTGGAATCGTGATATGGTTCGCAGAGCAGTTTTCATTGTTCTTATCCTTGCCCTCTGGGTTTATTTCGCCGGGATCGGCGGGCTGGCATGGCAGAACCCGGATCATTACTACAGAAATGAGATCTTTCATATTCTGGTGGACAAGCCCTGGCCGGTCAGGGTTCCAGAAGAAGGTGTGACAAGGGCGCTTAACTATTACATCGGCTTCTGGATGCCGGCGGCGGCTTTCGGCAAAGTTTTCGGTCTTTCCGCAGGTTTTCTCTTTCAGGCTTTCTGGGCTGTTCTCGGACTTGGACTAGTTTACAGCTGTATCTGTGATCATCTCAGGCGGTTTGAGAAGTGGCCTCTGGCAGTGTTTATTTTCTTCAGCGGTCTGGATGTTGTCGGTGATATTCTATGGAAACGGAGTGCCTCGGATATTTTCAGCACCTACCACCTGGAGTGGTGGAGCGCAGACTTCTGGGAATACTCGGCGTTTACCACAGATTTGTTCTGGGTTTTCAATCAGGCCATCTATGCCTGGCTGATCCTTTTGCTTCTTATGCGTCAGAAGGACAACAAAAGAGTTGTCCTGATCTGGAGCTTCGGTTTGTTTACCTGCTCCCTTCCATTTGTCGGAATGATCCCTTACGTGATCTGGCTGGTGTTCCGGAATTTCCGGGATCAGCGGGTGTCTGTGACAGCAAACAAAGGAAAAACAGACAAAAAAGCAGGGACAAATTTTGGGCGGAAGACGGCATTGGCATGGATTCGCGGTCTGTTTACGCTGGAAAATGTGCTGGGCGGGGGAATTGTAGGACTGCTCAGTTACAGCTACATCCGGACATCCTCAACCTCGCAGAATTCGCTGCTTTTCCTTCCCGGAAAAATTTCCCTGATGAATTATGTCCTTTTCTGTATCCTGGAATTCGGCGTGTACGCCATTGCTGTGTACCGGTACAGGAAAAACCAGAAGCTGTACTGGATGACTATCGTTATTCTGTTTCTCTGCGCCTTTATCCGCGTGGGAACCGGACCGGATTTCAGCATGCGTGCCAGCGTTCCGGCCCTGACCGTGCTGTACCTGATGGTTGTGGACGCGCTGGCGGAGTCTTCGCGTAAAAAGGAATGGAAGGTATTTATTCCGCTGGTTCTGCTGCTCTGCATCGGTGCGGTCACCCCCATACATGAGATGGCAAGAACGGTGGAGGGAAACGCACAGTACTATGAGCAGAATCAGGCAATGACAAAAATATTTGTACAGGAATCCCAGGTGATGCAGAGCCATAACTTTTCTTCCAATGCGGACGAGAACTTTTTCTACAAATATCTGGCCCGGTAAACAGTTGTTTATGCAGCATCTGCCAACAACGAATAAAAAGCACATCCCGTATACTGCAGCGACAGCCTGTATACAGAACAGAGGAGAACCATCGGAACGAGGCGGGCAAGTTGAAACAGGGAGAGTAAAGAAGAAAGATGAACAACAAAGAAAACAGGCTGCCGGGCGGAAGCGGCTGGAAAAAACTGGCGGTGCTGGAGCTGGCGCTGCTTCTGGTTCTGTGCTGCGCCGCAGGAGGAGCCTTTTATCTGCGCAGAAGAGCGGCGCAGGCACAGAAAAATTCGGCACAGAAAGAGTGGACGGTAACACAGTACGCGGGTTCCGGCGATGGCCTCCAGTCCATGTTTTACTCCATCACCGATACAGCAGGGCACCTGGTAGTCATAGACGGGGGCTGGGAGCAGGATGAGCCGTCCGTCCGTCAGCTGCTGCAGGCTTACGGCAATCATGTGGATGCGTGGATCATCACACACGCGCACCCGGATCATGTCGGGGCTCTGAACGCGATACTTGCCGATAATGAAAACGGAACAGATCAGAAGGTTGATATTGATACCATCTACACGGTCGAGGTAAACCGGGAGCGATACGAAGCGACCGCGAAAGATTACGATGTGGTGTCATCCTATGAAGATTTTATCAGCCATACGGAGAAACTTTCCAATGTGGTATACTTAAAAGACAAGGATACGCTGGATCTGATCGGATTAAATATGAAGGTGCTTAATTCCTGGAATGAAAAGGTGGACGCCATGGAAAACAATCTGCTGAACAACGGATCTCTTATGTTCCGGATTTCCGGGGAGCAGAACAGCATGCTTTTCTGCGCGGATGTGCAGTCCCAGATGGAAAGCGGCATACTGGAGGAGCACCAGGAAGAGCTTCCTTCTGATTATGTCCAGCTGGGCCATCACGGCAACTGGGGACTCACCATGAATTTTTACAACCAGGTCAATCCGAAAGCTGTGTTTTTTGATGCGCCGTCCCCGGTCATTGATAACGAGCAGGAAACGTACGACGGATACCGGCTGAGAAATGACCTGGCTGCAAGGGGATGCACCATATTCCGGTGGGGTAGCGCCCCGAACGCAGTCGTGCTCCGGTAAAAAATGTGCCGCCGCCTGGACTGTGATTCAGGCGGAGGGGTGTTTCATCCGGCTTTCAGGATAAGCGTCAGGCATGTTTGTGCGGGATGCGCGGCCCTGCGGGAAGGATAGGGCCGGAAAGCTGTTTGCGGAACGAGGCTTCCGTAAAGATGGTCTGTGAAAAATGAGAGGGACAAAAGACATTCATGAAAACTGTCAGTATTCTGATTCCTACCTATAATGAAAAAGACAATATCGCTGCGATGGTAGAAGCCTGCCGCAGCCAGATCCGGGATCATCTTCCCGGATACGGATACGAGATTGTTATGATCGACAACGCGTCTACGGACGGCACCAGGGAGATCGAAGAAAAACTCTGCCGGGAGGATCCCTGTGTGAAGGCGATTTTTAACGCGAAGAATTTCGGGCCTTTTAATTCCCCTTATTATGGGCTTCTGCAGACAACAGGGGACTGCACGGTCAAAATCGCCGCGGATTTCCAGGAACCGCCGGAACTGATCCCGGAGATGGTGCATTACTGGGAGCAGGGATACAAGCTGGTGGTCACACAGAAAACCACCAGTGAGGAAAGCCGTCTGATGTATTCCGTCCGATCCTTCTACTATAAGCTGCTCCGGAAAATGTCAGATGTGGAGATGATTAATCAGTACACAGGATTTGGTCTCTATGACCAGTCCTTTATCGCGTTTATGCGCTCCCTGAATGATCCGACGCCTTTCCTGCGGGGAATCGTGGCGGAGTATGGCTATAAAATGAAAACGATTCAGTACAGCCAGAAAAAAAGGCGAACCGGGAAATCGCATCATAACTTCATGTCGCTCTATGACGGCGCCATGCTCAGCATGACATCCTATACGAAAATCGGACTCAGGATTGCTACCTTTCTCGGATTTATTGTCGCGTTTGCCAGCGTCGTGATCGGCATTATCTATCTGGTGCTGAAGCTGATCTACTGGGACCGCTTCCTCGCCGGACAGGCGCCCACGATGATTGGCATGTTTTTCCTGGGAGCTGTCATTCTTATTTTCCTGGGGCTGATGGGAGAGTACGTGATCAGCATTAATAAGCGGTTGATGAACCGCCCGCTGGTGCTGGAGGAGGAACGACTTAATTTCTCCGAGGAAGATTACAGGAAAGGGCAGGTCGGCGTACCTAAAACAGTAGAGAGGCTTGAGCCGGAAATGATTCAGGCGGCAGAAGAACGGGGAGACCGGAAAGAATGAAAAAGAACGGAAAAGATACACCGGGAGAAAAACTTCGATGGACGGGATTTTTTGTGCGGGACAGACTGAAGGATCATGGACTGGCAAAACGTCAGCTGGAGGCGGATTTATACGCATACAGGCACGGGACTTCGGTGCAGGAAACCCGGAAGAAACTGGGCTCGTTAATTGATCATGCGGTGCGCACCACCGGGTTTTATAAAGACTATGATCCCCGGACCCCGCTGGAACAGCTTCCGGTTGTAGATAAAGATACCTTCCGCAATCATTACCGGGAGTTTCTTTCCTCGGATTATACGGACGCAAAGGACAACCGGCTGATGTCCACCAGCGGCTCCACGGGAACTCCGCTGACGATGGTGCAGAACCACAGCAAGGCCGTCTGCGATCAGGCGGACGGGGCGGCCATGGGGGTACTCGCGGGTTATCGGATCGGTGAAAAGATGGCCATGCTCCGGGTATGGGTCAGAAACGTGCAGAAGGGAAAACTTCAGCAGCTGGCGGAAAACAGCATCATGATGGACAGTTCTTCTCTTTCCGATGATTCCATGCAGTCCATGCTGGATGTCCTGAAGAGAGAAAAAGTCAAATGCCTGATCGGCTATGCGTCTGCGATCGGAGAACTGAGCGACTATATCCGGAGAAATTATATTTCCACAGAGGGGTTTTCGCTTCATTCCATCATTCCGATTTCCGAGACCATGCCGGATCCGGTAAGAAAACAGCTGCAGGAGCAGTTCGGCCTCCCGGTTCAGTCCTGGTATTCCAATGAGGAAAACGGAATTATGGGAGTTCAGGAAAAATATTCCGACGCCTATTACATCAATTCCGAGAGCTATTACTATGAAATCCTGAAGCTGGATTCGGATGAGCCCGCAGAGAATGGAGAGGTGGGAAGGATTGTCATCACGGATCTGAACAACTATGCCTTTCCGGTCATCCGTTACGCAAACGGGGATACAGCAGCCGCCAGATATACAGAAAAAGACGGAAGATTCCGCCTGGAGCTTACCGAGCTGTACGGACGTCGGAGCGATATGCTCTATGATACGCAGGGAAGAGCCGTTACTCCTTATGTGATCACCAATAACCTCTGGAACGTAGACGGAGTCAGGCAGTATCAGTTTATCCAGGACGGGATAAAAGCGTACACACTGAAGCTGAACGGAGACAAAGAGCGGATGGATCTGCCGGATATACTCGGAAGAATCCGCCCCTATCTGGGGGAGGATGCCGAAATCCAGGTGGAATTTGTACAGGAAATTCCGGTGCTGGCATCCGGAAAGCGAAAATATATCGAAAATCACTGTCCGGAATATGTCCCGGAAATCCGGCGGCAGCACGCCGGGCGGGAGGATCTGTAACCGGACAGTATGCGGAAAAAGCCAGGGAAACAGCGAAAAATGCCAGAAACGCAGGGAAAAAGCCAGGGAAGCAGCAAAAATGGCTGGAACGCAGTGAAAAATGCCAGAAACGCAGGGGAAAACGCCAGGGAAGCAGCGAATAACGCCTGGAACGCAGTGGGAAATGTCAGGAAGGCAGCAGACAAATATCGCGAAGACAGCTGACGGATAGGACAAACGAAAGGATACACAGGGCAGAGGCGTGCAGACAACAGGAGCCGACAGAGAAAAAAAGAGACAGATCGTTAAGAATACGCTATATACCATCGGCGGCGCGCTGGTTCTGAACGGAATCCTGCAGCTGCTGATCTATCCCCGACTGAACGCGGAGCTGGGAGCGGAGCAGAACGGCATGGTTCTCTATATCATGGCGTTTGTCAACATTCTGGGACCGTCCGTCGGACAGGCCATGAATAACAGCCGGCTGGTGGTACGGAGAGAACTCCCGGTCACTAACGGAGATTATAATCTCTCCATCGGTATTTTCTCGGCCGTCGGTATTCTGGTCTCTCTCCTTCTGTCGGGGGAGGCCTTAAACGGAGTCCCTTCCTTTGTGCTTGCGGCTGCCGTCATGCTGCTAACCATCTACCGGTTTTACGGGGATGTGGAGTACAGGCTGTCTCTGGAGTACAGGAAATATTTTATCTATTACACCTTCTGCGGGGTGGGGTATGCGCTGGGTTATCTGTTTTACCGCCTCACCGGGCAATGGATGCTTATCTTTGTGACAGGAGAGGCAGCAGCGCTTCTTTATGTCTGGCTCACAGGAAGTATTTTCCGTCCTTTTGCGGACAGGTCGAAGTATTTTCCGGTTGTGGTCCGCAGAGGACTGCTTCTGGTCATTTCCTATCTTGTAACAAATGTTACGCTGAACATCGACAGGCTGTACCTGAAGTCTGCGCTTGGCGGAACGGCCGTCACACAATATTATGTGGTTTCGCTGATCGGAAAAACACTGGTTTTATTTATCGCACCCATCAACACGATCATCATCTCCTACCTGACAAAGGAAAACAGACGCATCAGCCGGAAGCAGTTTTTCCTATTTTCCGGGGCGGGAATGGTGGTTTCCGCTGTGTTTTTTCTGCTCTGCCAGATCGGAACCCCGCTGTTTATCCGGCTGTTCTACCCGGATCTGTCGGATTCCACAGCAGGACTGGTAACCGTTGTCAATCTCACGCAGATTCTGGCCATGCTCTCGGCGTATCTGTTTATTGTGGTACTGACCTTTACCGATGAGAAATGGCAGCTGATTCTGCAGGTGGTTCATTTGATTGTTCTGCTTGGCCTTATTGTCAGCATGACGCCGGGGGCAGGGATCCGCGGATTTGCGGCGGCTATGCTGATTGCCAATGCCCTGCGGATCGGTGCGGTCATGCTTCTGGGAACCGTATGTTCAGGAAGAAAATACGCGGGAAAAGAAAAAAGGCGGAACAGATGACGAATCCGTCTGCCTGCGCCCCTGGCGGGCAGGGCAGAGACAGGAGGAACAGAAATGCGCAGACGGCGGCTGTGCCGGGCAGAGCACAGGGAATGGCAGAAACAGAAAATGGCGAAGCTTTGACAGCGGACAGAAAAACCAGAAGACAGAGATGTTTTGGGAACGGACGGCAGAAACATAAAACGGCGGCGCCTTTTGCCGCGAACGCAACAACATACAGGAGGAAGAAAATGCAGCCGGGAGAAGTAATCAGAAGAACCGCGTTTAACACATTGGACAGGCTTCATGGAGGCCGCCTGAACAGGCTGAAGGAGGTTAATAAGGCGGAGATCGCCAACGGTGTGACGCAGGAATATCAGGACCGGAGGATTCAGGACATCCTTGCCTACGCGGTGAGGAATTGTGCCTTTTACGGCAGCCTTCCCGTCCATGAAAAACTGGAGGATTTTCCCGTTCAGACCAAGGGGGATTTTCTGGATCATTACGAAGAAATCCTCAGCGATCAGTACCGGGACTGTCGGGATAAGCTGGAGAGGTTTTCCACCAGCGGTTCTACCGGCACGCCGTTTACCGTCCTGGGAGATCCGGAGAAAGCGGCCCATGTTTACATGAATTCCATGTCTGTTCTGGAGCTGAACGGCTTCCGTCTCGGCATGAAGAGGGGAGAATTCCGCGCCTGGATCAAGGGGAAAAATACTATTTCCAACTGGAAATCCTTTAAGAACAACCTGATCATGATTGAAATTTCCAACATGAGCGATGACGCAGTGAAGGAAATCCTGGATTCCATCAAAAAACAGAAAATTCAGGCGCTTATCGCCTACTCCAGCGCCATCCAGGCTCTTACCGATTACATCGACAGAACAGGATATGATATCAGCGGGTGGTCTGTGGAACTTATTTTTACCATGGGAGAGGCACTGGCCGAAGGCTATCGGGAAAAAGCGGAAAGACTATTCGGAATACGCCCGATTCTTTCTTATGGGAATAACGAGAATGGTTTCGTCGCGGTAACCCTGGACGGCGGGGATGAGTATGTGGTGGATCAGTATAACTTCTATGTGGAAATTCTGAAAATGGACTCGGATGCTCCCGCGGAAGAAGGGGAGATGGGAAGAATCGTTTTGACCGATTACTATAACAGGGCATTCCCTATGATCCGCTATGATACAGGGGATACCGGGAAGATGCGGACAGAAACAGACGGTCAGGGAAGAATTCACAGGTACCTGACCGAGATCTACGGCCGCAGGGGCTCTCTGATCTACAATACCAAAGGGGAGCCGCTCTCTATCCATGTATTTATGAATAATCTTCTGAATTTTGAAGGGGTTCTCCGTCAGGCAAAATGCATCCAGACAGGAAAGACAACCTATCTGCTGCAGCTGAATCCGTGTCCGGGGGTAAAGCCGGACGAAAAAACGGTGGTGGATTCTTATAAGAAATATCTGGGGCAGGACGCGGATGTACAGGTGGAGTATATCGGCACATTGCCCATCCAGCAGTCCGGAAAAACCATGACCTGTGAGCAGAGGTGCCGGGAATATCTCTGATACTCAGTCCGGCAGAATCCGGCATGCCCACACGGCGTCCGGATTCTGGGCTACCGTGTACTGAATAATTCCGTAGGCAGTTCCGTAAGCTTCAATCGTCTTCCCATCTCCGATATACAGAGCGACGTGGTATACATACCCGTTTCTGGCATAGAAAATCAGATCTCCGGGCTCAGCATCCGCAACTGGGATCTGTGTTCCGGACTGGGACTGCGCCTCGGCAACACGCGGAAGAGAATATCCGAATTTTGCGAAAAGTGACTGGACGAATCCGGAGCAGTCAGCTCCGTTTGTCAGACTGGTTCCGCCCCACACATACGGATGACCAAGGTATTTAGCAGCTTCCTCTACGATCAGTTTACGAACCGGATTCAGCTGATTTCCCTCTCGCACGGAGGTCATAGTATAGTGAAGCGCCCCGTTCTCGGACGGAGAGACCTTCTGAACGGCGGAGGCGAAGGACGTTTCTCCTTTATCGGCTATCTGGCTGTTCACATCATCTCCCGTATGGAGATACTTCCGGTTGATGAACCCTCGTACATCGCCGGACTCTACATAGACATATTCATCATCAGCGTCAGCGATAATGTACAGGAGCGCATTTTTTCCGGCGAGGCCGACAAGCCTTGCGTCAGACGACTTTCCCTCCCGGATACCGACGTCTGCGGCCGTACACAGAGCATATGTTTTGGGAATGACAACGTCCTTCACTGTCGCAAGAAGGTAGTAATAGGCGGCGTTTTCTCCAGCGGGCACATCAGCAGCGGCATAGAAGTAAAAATCCTCAACGCTGCGAACGGCGTGCCGATCGGCGCCGGCTGTCAGGCGGATTCCGCTCATAGACGCGGATTCCAGCTTCTTCCGATAGTTTTTTACCACATCTGCAGATTCCTCCTTCGTGGTTACGGCGTCCTCACGTATAAAACCACGCCCATCTCCCGACTCCACATAGAGCCATCCGTCCTTTTCCACGGACAGAACATATACGGTTCCGCCTTTCCACAGGGAGGCGACGGTTTTAGAGGAATCATCCATAGATTCCTTGAAATTAACAAAATCCTTTGCGAAGCGCGGATCTTTATCCACCTTCCAGAAGCGGATCGATTGATTCTCCAGCGTGTCTGACACAATATGCTGCGCCGCGATCAGTGACGCGTTGTCCTTGTAAAGGCTTCCGGGAGCCTCCTCCAGTGCCTCTTCCGAAGGTGTGTCATCAGACGCAGGCTTCTTCTCGGAATCGGCAGAGTTGTTTTTGTCAGAGGAAGAAGAATCG
>CACVSR010000047.1 GCA_902756775.1 uncultured Lachnospiraceae bacterium
GTTTTCATTACAAACTCACCTGCCGGCTTCGTGTCTCTCCATGTTTCTGCCGTTTTTTATTCATGGAACGAATGCTTTCTGTTCCCTTCGCGGCCCGTTCGCTTTTACTTCGGAACCGGAATTCCCGGACTTCCGTCTTAACGTCGTAAAAAGGTCGAAGCCCCGTGCCACTTCGCTGCTGCGCTTCTGTCGTGCCATGCTGCCGATACCAGGACAATTATTCCATTGCCAGGCCCTGAGCTCGGATCACATCAATCACCTGGTCCGCGTAGGTCTCGCAGAGTTCTTCCGTCTCTGCCTCCACCATGACACGGATCAGCGGCTCGGTTCCGCTCTCCCTTACCAGAATACGGCCGTCGGAGCCCAATGCCGCGGCAACCTTTTCCACTTCCGCCCGGACTGCTTCGTTTTCCTGCGCCTGTTTCTTATCCGCTACCCGGATGTTTTTTAGAAGCTGGGGGTACAGGGTAATCTCTCCCGCAAGGCTTCCCAGGCTGCGTTTTTTCTCCAGCATGACTCCCATCAGCATCAGCGAGGTCAGAATCCCGTCCCCGGTCGTCGCGTGCTTCATGAAGATGATGTGGCCGGACTGTTCCCCTCCGACATCATAGCCGTTTTCCATCATATTTTCGCAGACATACTTATCGCCAACCTGCGTCTGTACCGTTTTCATGCCCTCTCTCTCACAGGCCTTCTTCAGTCCCAGATTGGACATAACGGTAGAAACAATTGTGTGGTCGGAAAGCTTTCCGCACTCATTCCTGTATTTTCCGCAGATAAACATGATTTTATCGCCGTCTACCAGCTCCCCGTTCTCGTCTACGGCAAGACAGCGGTCCGCATCTCCGTCGTAGGCGAAACCGCAGTCCAGATGTTGTTCTTTTACATATTTCTGCAGGGACTCGATGTGCGTAGAACCGCACTCCCTGTTGATGTTGGTTCCGTCCGGCTCATTGTGAATCACAAATGTCTCTGCGCCGAGAGCGTCAAACACGCTCTTGGCCACCGAAGAGGCGCTGCCGTTGGCGCAGTCCAGGCCTACACGCATGTTCTTGAAAGAGCGGGTGGGGATGGAAATCAGATGGCCGATATAGCGGTTCCGGCCCGCCGCAAAGTCAATGGTGCGCCCGATATTTTCCCGGAGGGCAAACGGTATCTCCGGAACCCCCTCGTCGATATAGGCCTCGATCTGCGCTTCCACCGCCGCGTCCATTTTTCTTCCGGATCCGGCAATAATTTTTATCCCGTTATCGTAGAAAGGATTGTGGCTGGCGGATATCATGATCCCGCAGTCAAACTGCTCGGTACGGACAACATAGGAAACGCTTGGCGTCGTCGTTACGTGAAGCAGATACGCGTCCGCTCCGGAGGCCGTAAGCCCTGCCGCCAGAGAATATTCAAACATATAGCTTGACCGCCGGGTGTCCTTCCCGATTACAATCTGCGCCCGGTGCTCTTTTCCGTAATACCAGCCCAGAAACCGCCCCACCTGATAGGCATGTTCTACCGTAAGTCCGACATTTGCCTCTCCCCGAAAACCATCTGTTCCAAAATATTTACCCATGATTTTTCCTCGTATAATGATGCTGCAGCTTTTCTTTTACTTCTGAAGAGACTGCACATGATAACATGACAGTTTTATAAAACGCCTGCATATAACGGCATTCAGACTGTCCTGTGATGAGCCAGTCTTCTCTCCCCCGCATTTGTCCCGGAAACTGCTCTGCGCTCTGCCGTTTTCCGGCACTCCACAAACAGAGCGGCGGTTCCGATTACAGATATTTCGGATAGACGCCCTTTTCGGTAAGATCGGCAAAAGCCTTTTTAACCGCTTCCTTATCCTGCTGATAGGTGACGCCGAACCAGGTCTCGCTGGTCTCCAGCACCTGGACAACAGCCTTGTTTTCCTTCAGCAGGCGGTCGATGTAAACGGGAAGCAGGAACTCGCTCTTGATATCGCCTTCCTTTACATTCTGCAGGAAGTCCACAAAACCTTCCTCCAGCAGATTGATAAATTCCGGCTGCAGTCCCCAGAAATTCATGGAGACCCTGCTTGCCGCGTCAATCGGCTCCAGACCGTTTTCTGTCTGGACACCCGCCCCGTCCGGAGTCCGCACAATATTGGAGGTCTCCGTCACACCGATCAGATGGTTCTGGTCGTCCATGCGGCAGACGCCGCGGGTGACTCCCCCATTGTCGCTGAGAGTGTTTCCGAGGATAAAGCCGGCCATGGCGATCTGCTGAACGCCAGGTTCTCCCTCATGATTTCCGACCAGCCAGTCATGAAGACGGACAAACGGTTCCTTTCCGTAATAATCATCGGCATTGATGACGGCAAAGGGCTCATGGATCACATTTTTGGCGGCGATAATCGCCTGACCGGTGCCCCAGGGTTTTATGCGGTCCGCCGGTCTGGTGAAATTCTGCGGAAGATCATCCAGCTCCTGGAACGCGTAGGCCACCTCAATCTTCTTTTCCATGCGATTTCCGATGATGTTTCTGAAATCCTCCTCCAGATCCTTCCTGATAATGAACACGACGCGGTCAAAGCCCGCCTCGATGGCATCGTGAACCGAGTAATCCATGATGATCTCCCCGCCGGGTCCCATCGGCTCCAGCTGTTTGATTCCCTTGCCGAATCTGCTTCCGATTCCTGCTGCCATAACGGCCAGTGTTGTTTTTTTCATACATCTCTCCTCCATAATATGACAGGGTGCCTTACTACCTTATGCCCCTGTATGGTGACGCGTAGACGAACTGCTCTGCAGAGCCTGCCACGTATTCCCGTCCGGCACTCCCGTGCCGCTTTCGCTCATATGCCATTTTCTGGGCCGCCGCGTCAGCGCTGCCTCAGGACGCTTCCTTTGCGCTCTCCGCCAGCTTTGCCGACTGATCCGCCGCCGTCAACGCGTCGATCAGCTCATCCAGATCCCCGTTCATGATATTGTCTATTTTATGCAGGGTCAGATGAATCCGGTGATCCGTCACCCTCCCCTGCGGGAAATTATAGGTGCGGATTTTCTCGGAGCGGTCGCCGGTCCCGATCTGGCTCCTGCGTTCCTGTGCCTCTCTGTCATGCCGCTCCTGCATTTCCATAAAATACAGCTTGGCACGCAGAAGCGCCCAGGCCTTTGCCTTGTTCTGAATCTGAGACTTTTCCGTCTGTGAATAGATGACGATACCCGTCGGATAATGGGTCAGCCGGACCGCCGAATCGGTCGTATTGACGCACTGGCCGCCGTTTCCGGAAGCACGCATCACATCAATGCGGACATCCTTCTCCGGAATATCAATTTCGATGTCGTCCGTGACCTCCGGCATAACAGCCACGGTCATGGTGGAGGTGTGGATTCTTCCTCCGGACTCCGTCTCCGGAACCCGCTGCACCCGGTGCACGCCGCTCTCGTATTTCATTCGGGAGTACGCGCCCCTGCCGATGATCTTAAAGGTACATTCCTTAAAACCGCCAAGACCGTTCTCATTCAGACTGACCAGATCCGTCCTCCATCCTCTGCGCTCCGCATACCGGACGTACATGCGGTAGATCTCCGAGGCAAACAGGGCGGCTTCATCCCCTCCGGCTCCGGCCCGAAGCTCCACAATGACATTTTTTTCATCATTGGGATCTCTGGGCAGCAGCAGAATCTGCAGCTGTTTTTCCAGCCCCGGTTCCCTGTCTTTTGCCTCCCTCAGCTCTTCTTTCAGAAGTTCCCGCATTTCCGGGTCTTCCTCTTCTTCCAGCATCTCTGTGCTTTCCGCAATCGTCTGCCGGTTTCCCTTCCACTTCTGATACATCTCCGCAACCGGCTGAAGCTCCGCCTGTTCCTTCAGAAGCTTCTGCATCTTCCCGGCATCCCCTGCCGTCGCAGGATCCCCGATCATTTGTACAATTTCTTCCAGCCGGATCTGAACATCCTCCAGCTTTTCAAACATTTTCTGTCCTCCCTGCCGCAACCCGGTCATTACCGCCGAGATCTTTAATAATTTCTAACTCTTGATAGCCTGCCCCGGCCAGATACTCCCGCATCTCTTTTCCCTGCCCACATCCGATTTCCAGCAGAAGCCATCCGCCCGGTTTCAGATGTTTCCGCGCCTCGCCTGCTATTTTTTTCTCAAAATACAGTCCGTCTGCCCGTCCGTCCAGAGCCTGTCTGGGTTCATAATCCCGCACCTCCGGGGAGAGCGTTTCAATTTCTGCCGAAGCGATATACGGCGGATTCGATACAATCATAGAGAAGGTGCCGCCGATGTTCTGAAAAAGGTCGCTCCTGATCCAGGACGCCCCGCGTACCCCGATGTGTTTCTGGTTGCTCCTCGCCACATCCAGCGCCCTCTCCGACAGATCCGCCCCGACCCCGGAAACGGAATGCCGTTTCAGAATCGACAGAAGGATGCAGCCACTTCCCGTACACATGTCCAGGATGTTCATACCGGGCAAAATCCGCAGCTCCGCCTGCTCCACCAGAACCTCTGTGTCCAGCCTGGGAATCAGCACGTCCGGCGTCACCCGGAAGGAATAGCCGTAAAACCAGGCCTCGCCCGTGATATACTGCACGGGGATATGGGACGCTCTTTTTTTCAGCAGCCCTTCATAGGTCTGAGCCTCCGCTTCATCCATCTTCTCACGGCCATGCATGGCGTAATACACTCTTGTGATGGCGCTGACGTACTCCATCAGGAGCCACGCGTCCGTCTCCGCGTCCGCAACGCCCTGCTCCTGCAGCAGTGTTTTTCCGTAATGAAGCCACTCCTGATAGGTATGTGGAGTTTCCGCACACTGTCCGTTTTCTGATTTATTTTCAGTGTTATGATCTGCTTTAATTTCCGTCTTACGGTCCGGCATTTCTCCTCCTGCCTTTCCTGCTTCCGGCTTTTCCTTCCCCGCTGTCTGTCCTCTGTCCTTTTCCTGTACCAGTCCGTTCACACGTAAAAGCAGGACTGCCCCCCGCAGAACGTGCGGTGCCAGCTGTATTTATACGGATAACTTCAGGCATCTCTCTTCCATCTGTTTCAGGTAAGATTTTCCGCCTGCCAGGCTTTCCAGTCAAAAACGGCCTCTACCGCGGAAATGGCCACCTCCGCCTCGCTCTCGTCCGGTTCCTTTGTCGTAAGCCGCTGGAGCGCCAGCCCCGGCATACTGAGAAGATTCACAAAACGGTTGTCGCTCTTCCCCGCCAGTCGGATCATCTCGTAGGAAACTCCTGCGATCACCGGCACCAGAAGAATCCGGTATACGATACGCAGAACGTGGCTGTCTGTCTGGATAAACATCAGAAAAACGGCGCTGACGATAATCACAAAAAACAGAAAGCTGGTGCCGCAGCGCTTATGCTCTCTGGAGCTTTTCATTACATTTTCTACATTCAGCTCCAGTCCGTGTTCAATGCAGTTAATGCATTTGTGTTCCGCCCCATGGTATTCAAAGGTGCGCTGGATATCCTTCGCCCTGGAAACCAGAAACAGATACCCCAGAAAGATAACGACACGAACCACCGATTCAAACAGGTTCAGAACCCAGCGGGTACTGACCGCCCTCTCCAGCAGCGTGGTCAGGAAATAGGGAAGCACCATAAACACGGCAACCGCCAGCACAATGGAAAAAACCAGCGTGCCGGTCAGAAAAGCCTGATCTTCTCTGGCTTTCTTTGTCTCATACGCCTCCTTTTCCTCCCTGGTCATGGACGCCGCTTTCTTTTTTTCCTCTTCCTCGTCATCATAAAAAGTAGCGGAATACATCAGGCTGCGGATTCCGATGACAAGGGAATCCACAAACGCGGCCACTCCCCGGATAATCGGAATTTTCATCAGTGTATGATTAGTCATAACCCCTCTGTAGGGCTCCACCTTAACTTCTATTTCTCCGTCCGGCCTGCGCACTCCGACCGAATACCGGTCCCCGTTGCGCATCATGATGCCCTCCATGACGGCCTGTCCGCCAATTCCGGAATATTTCATCAGCTCCTTCTGCCTTTCTGCTGTTCTTTTGTCTGTGCCTCTTCTAAGCCGCCTTTCCTGCCTGGTGCTCTTCTCCACGGTTCTCCTGCACGGCGGTTCTCCCTGCGGTACTTCTGCACGGTGGTCTTCCCTGCGGTTCTCCTGCACGGTGGTCTGACGCAGCCAAGTCTATACGTATCATAATGGAAAGAGAGTGGACTTGCAAACACTATTGCGATATCCCTTGCTGTTGATACACAAAAAGGGCTGAGAAAAAACTTTCTCAACCCTCCTGTTCATCATTCTCGTTCCACGGCAAACGAAATTACTTATTAAGACCGTATTTTCTGTTGAATTTCTCAATGCGGCCGCGTGCGTTGCTTGCCTTCTGCTGTCCGGTGTAGAACGGATGGCATTTGGAGCAAGTCTCGACATGGATCTCCTTCTTTGTGGATCCTACGGTAAATGTATTGCCGCAGTTACAGGTCACTGTAGCCTGATAATACTCCGGATGAATTCCCTCTTTCACTGTTCTCACCTCTTCCAATGCTCAATTTTTTCTAACAGCTTGACTATAATATCACACCAACATGGGAAATGCAAGATGTTATTTTACGCTCAGAATATCCGCTGTCTGCGTATCATCTGAACCAGCTCTGCGTTTGTGCGGGTGTGGGCAAACAGATTGATGATGGTTTCTCCGGCCTCGTCCGCTTTCATGCCGTTCAGCGCGCGCCTCATCTGCGTGACGGCGGCTATCTCATCCGGACTGAGCAGCAGATCTTCCCTTCTGGTTCCGGAGCGGGCCAGATCGATAGCCGGGAACACCCTTCTCTCCTGAAGCTTTCTGTCCAGAATCAGCTCCATGTTGCCGGTGCCCTTAAATTCCTCATAGACCACATCGTCCATCTTGCTTCCAGTCTCAACCAGCGCAGTTGCCAGAATGGTCAGGCTTCCTCCCTCCCTGATGTTGCGCGCAGCCCCGAAAAATCGTTTGGGCATATGCAGCGCCGCCGGGTCCAGACCGCCGGAAAGCGTCCTTCCGCTTGGCGGAACGACCTGGTTATAAGCACGTGCCAGACGGGTGATGGAATCGATAAATATAATCACGTCCTGCCCGAGCTCCACCAGTCTCTTGGCTCTCTCGATGACCATCTCCGAAACACGTTTGTGATGCTCCGGCAGCTCGTCGAAGGTAGAATAGATGACCTCCACATTCGGACCCTTAACCGTCTCCTTCATGTCGGTCACTTCCTCCGGCCGCTCGTCGATCAGGAGAATAATGATATGCATTTCCGGATTATTCTGGAGAATGGATTTGGCCGCATCCTTGAGCAGGGTGGTTTTTCCTGCCTTCGGCGGGGAGACAATCATGCCTCGCTGACCCTTTCCGATCGGGCTGACCAGATCCACAATACGCATGGCCGTGCTTCCGCCCGGCCTCTCCAGATGGATTCTCTCGTTCGGGAAAATCGGAGTCATGTCCTCGAAATTCCTGCGGTGTGTATTCATGGACGGAGGCATTCCGTTGATGCTCTTTACGAACAGAAGCGCGGAAAACTTCTCTGTCTGGCTTTTATTCCGGGTGTTTCCGCAGACAATATCTCCCGTTTTCAGGCCAAACTTCCGGATCTGTGACGGAGAAACATACACATCGTCTTCGCCCGGAAGGAAGTTATCGGAACGGATAAAGCCGTATCCGTCCGCCATAACCTCCAGAATTCCGCTCGCCTCATTGCCGCTGTCCAGCGCACGGATATCCTTCTTGAAGTCCGGCTCCGCGTCTTCCTCGTTCTGTCCGTACCGCCGCTCTTCTCTGTGCGCCGCTCTCGGATTCTCATTCCTTCTGTTCTCTGCATTCTCCTTCTGCCAGCTGCCGCGCCGGGTTCTTCCGTTCTCGTTTTTTCTGGCAGCCGTCTTTTCCGCAGTAACCGCAGCAGCAGACTGCTCCGACCCGGCTTCCGGCTTTCCAGCATCTCCTTCGGGAGCGCCGGTTTCCGCCGCCCGCTTTCTTCCGTTTCTTGTTCTGCCGCCCCGTTTCATCTTCTCCTGGACAGCTTTCTCCGGAACACCTTCTTTCTCTGCACTCTCCTGTGCGATTCTCTCCGGAATTACCTCTTTCGCCGCGTTTTCCTGTACGTTTTTCTCCGGAAGCACCTCATTTGCCGCGTTTTCTGTTTTGGTCCCTGCTTCTGTTATTACTACCTTCTCCGCTCTCCTTACTTTTCTCTTCGCAGTTCTCTTTACTTCCTGCTTTTCCCGGTTATCTTCCGGCCTCTCTTCCGGTTTATCTTCTGCGCCGTTATGTGAAGCAGCAGTCTCCGTTTTTTCCTGCACTTTCTGATTCTCTTCCTTCTTATCCTCTTCCAGCATACGAATAATCAGGTCCTCTTTTCTGAGCGCGGAAATTCCTTTCATTCCTCTTGCCTTGGCCACCGCGCGGAGTTCCACAACCGGAAGTGACTCGTAGCGTTCCTTCATAATATCTAAATTCATCTTATACCTCTGTGTAAAATAGGAAAAGCTCCTCTCACGAACAGGAGCCTGGAATAATAAATTGGGAAATATTCTGAGAATTTTGCGAATATGCAGAGCCGCCAGAACTGTCGGCCGGGTTTCCAATTCATCCTATCATGCTATGATCTTAAAATTGGCTGTTCATACGTCAGATTGCGTCCTGACATGTTTTCAGTATACAAATTCCAGGTGAAAATGTAAATACCGAAAAAGCTCCGCGATATCACGCGGTTTCCGGGCATGAAAAAACCGCCTGACAAAACCGGACGGTATGGTATAAATCTATATGCGGTTAACAGGACTGAAACCATACTTCTATATAAATAAAGGCTTTTCCGTATATTGACCCGTTTTCTGACCCGTTTTAACCCATTTTGATTTTTACAGCGTTAACGGCTTCAACTTTTCTACTGTTCATTACATGGGTGTATAAATCCAACGTGATGCTTATGTTTTTATGTCCGAGAACTTCCGATAACGTTTTATAGTCATTCGGTCGCTGCTCGATGAATCGTGTTGCATATGTCGCTCTAAATGCGTGACATGTGAACGGTTCTATTTCTGCGTCTTTGCAAATACGTTTAATCTCGCGGTTTACGGTGTATTCTCTAAGTATTTCCTTTTTATAAGAAGGAAAGACAAGCCCGCTGTATTCTTCACCAAAAAGAAACCTATTCAATTCTTTTTGATTTAGGTACACGTGATACACATCGTCCCTAAGTGGAATATCCCTCACGCCATTCTCTGTTTTGGTATTCTCCCCTATTTCATATCCCCCAAGCTCGTTGCGTGTGACGGTTCGCCTTACATGAATATATCCGTTTCCACGGTCTATATCTATCGGATATAAAGCAGAAACTTCACCAATCCGCATTCCAGTTCCCAACATCATTTTGAATACATTTATATAATAGCTCTTTCTTCTTTCTGCCACAATAAAAAACTTGTCGGTTTCTTCTTCGGTTAGCGCCCTGTGCCGACCGTGTATATCATCTGTAATAGGTGTACCCGTCCTTGTGAGCCGCTTTAATTGCCTGCAAGGGTTAACAAGGATTGTCTCGTCAAGGACTGCCGTATTCAGCACATGATTCAGATGAGCAAAACAAATATTCAAATTTTCTGGTGTCTTGCCGTTCTTCAACATAATTTCCCGAACGTTTTCAATATCTCTGCGTTTTATATTTCTGATACGTAATTGACCAAAAAGAACACCTTTTCTAATTTCAGTTTCCGCTATTGAATGGAACTCCTTCTTCTGCGCGCGAATAGTGTTTCCTCTTACTTCTCTACATCTTACTTGTGTGAAATGCTCATAATAATCATTAAGTGTAGGATTCTCATAGTTTTCTTTATTTTCTTCAAGTTCTTTTAACTTTGCAGCTTTGAGCGTTTCTAGTTCTGCCCTGTTTCTTGAATAAACATAATAAGCCTTTCCCTGATAGGTGAATGACGCTCTAAAACGACCGTCAGCGCGTTTTTTAAGTCTCGGCATATATAAAAACCCCTTCCTATGGCAAAACCGCCGCACAAAGGCGGCGGCTCTCTCCTAACGTACTATATATTTAAATATCGTCTTACTGTTGATCTTTTCTTTTGGGATGGATCCTCTGATTCTCCATGCTGAATGACTACAAAAAATAAATTTGTCGTAAAAAAGCAAAGTTTCAAAGCCCGGTGCGTTACGTTCAAACTTTAAAAACTCCGCGCGCGTGAACGTGACCGGGATGATATACATCTGTTCGTTGTTCCATGGTTTATGATGTATCCATGCTTTACATATTCTAGGATACAACGCAAAATAAACATACCCATCAAATGACGGCTTTATCCCTTCCTTGATGATTCCGGGAATATGTTCCGCTGCCGTTGCATGATACAAAGTTATCAACGGTAAGCCCTTCATAGTCTGATCAATCTGTTCTTTAGTCATACTCTGTTCAATCGTCATTTCTGTGCCTTCAGATACTGGTGTGTCTGACCACACTTAAAACTCACGGATACAGCAACCGCTAAAGCCTGTTCAAATGTCGGCTGTTTTGTGTGGAAAAGCTTCTTCGCTTTCCTGCGAGAGAAAGACAACAAATCTTCGTAATCTTCCGGTGTGATGGAACCAATCTCGCTCAAATGTGACAGATGTTCTGTTAGCAGCTTTCCTACATCCATAAAAATCCCCCCATTTTTATGATTGTTTTGTGTAAAAATAACGGCAATCGTTATTTGTGGTACAAGTGACCGCTTAACTGCCTATGGTCCGAAAATCATTGAATTTAATCACTGGTTGCGTGTCATCCTTCGTCCGCTGTCGGGCTTCTCCCAAACGGTACGCGAGATTCGGTAAAAGAAAAAGTAGGTGTGCTTCTTTGTCTCCGGAGAGTTCCCCTCTCTTGATTCCTTCGTCAATCAACGACATGGCTAACGCGCAGAGTTCTTTTGCATCGTCAAATGATAGATCAACAAGTCCAGGCTTTGTGATTTCTTCAATGGTCATGAGTTACACTCCTTTCAAAAACGACTAACTCTGACTTCTTCGAGCTTTCCAACAAGCATGTAATCCGGTGTATCTGCTGTGACCTCTACGCAATCGCCTGTTGTTGTAATCGCAACGTCCCCGGAATTGTATGCATCGGACTTTTTGAAAATCATAACGTCACCTTTTTCGACTCCGGTAAGGTTGAAATCATCTGACTTACACTGTAATGCAAAATACGGAGTCTCAACCTTGTCTACATCCTTGATAGTTTCGATAGCTGTTACTTCACTAACTTTGATCATTTTTGTTTTCCATCCTTTCTTATCGTGTTGTGTACATTACTTTCACTGTTTATTATAGTGTCGTGTACACTACTTTTCTATAATGACTATTTCACAAAATTATTGAATTGTTTTTGTGCGGTTTTTATCAGCCGTTAAATGTTATACTCATTACCAAAAAGGAGCGTTATTTATATGCCAGACGATAGAAACCGCACAGAATATTTAAACATGTATGCCCGGACACACTACAAGCGTGTTCCGTTGAATTTGAAATTCGATGAGTATGAAGCACTCAAGGAAGCAGCAGACGCTTGTAACGAGCCTGTAAATACCTATATTAAAAAGGCGATCAATGAGCGGATTCAGAAGCAGAAGCACTAGCTTTCTGTTCCACTTCGGCGTGATACTTCCGCTTTTCGTCAGCTACCACCTCGGAGCGTCTCTGTGCGGCTTCTGTGAGCGTTTCTCCGGGTTTGACTTTTGGTTCATCTTCCTTGATGTCAAAAATCTCCGGTTTTTCCGTGTACGGAATAAACACTTTCAAAGCCTTGTCGTTCTGAATCTGTCGGATGAGTTCGATTTTCACTGCTTCATTTGTTTCGGTTTTCAGCATGTTATCAATGATCTGACCATTTTCTGACGGTGTACGGTTGTTGTGCAGAACGCTGATATACTGTTCGGCTTGTCCCTTCGGTGTGCCTTTCTCATATCCGGTATTGAAAATCTTGTCCCAACGATCAAAAGCGCGATCAGACAGCAAACGCATTGAATCATAATTGTCGTTCGCCTGTTCCACTGGTGGAACTGTCGAGCGCTTGTCCCCTAGCGGTGTATGTGTCGTGTAACTACCACCGTACAGAAAAGTTGAAATGCTTCGGTCGATTTCATCGAGACAGGCAATCTGCGGCGTGATTTCTGCGAACTCGTATGAAAGACCGTGATTTTTCGCGACATGTGCAAGCGCTTTCTGTTCAAAATAATTCGCACTCGATTTTGAAGCGAGAATATCTAGTTCAGCCTGTGACAGTGACAGACTGTCGAGTGACTTTAAAATATTCAGCTTGTCCGGTTTGTCCGGAAGTTTTACAGAATTTTGAATCCGTGTACGGATGTTTCCAAGGTCTGCGCGTGTCTGCTCTCTGCACTCTGTTTTCAGCTTTTTAATTTCTGATGTAAAACGGTTGTTTTCTTCACGCTTCTTTCGCTCGCGGTAATCTCCTGAGAAACTTTTCCCAATAAAATCCATAGTGTCAGCGTGTTTCTTCTGCTCCTTTGCAATACATTCATTAAATACGTCTACTGCGAGTTTGATATTGTAGAGCATTGAGTCTTTTTTCATCTTCGTGTTCTCCTTTTTTATTTTTCCGGAACTCGAACGAGTAACCCGATCGCGTTATGTAAACTGTACGCACCCCTACCCCCGTAAAGTGTCGTAAAATACAGATTTTACGACATGATGCAGTGATGAGTTTACTGTTTTGTAATAGTATAGTAATTAGTTGTTAACTTTATTGCTGATTCCTCAGTACTAAGCTAATTCATAGTAGTAGTTATAAAGAGTTAAGGCGGTCTAAATACCATTCTGTCACCTGCTTTCTCTTGTGCTAACTATCCCTTTTTGCGTATATCAGTATGTGCGCATATTCTTTTAATATATATCGGAATGAGCGAAGGTTATTTTTTCATTCGAGAGTGCGCATTCTATTAAATCCATCGTGGATTGCTTGTCTTGAATCCGGGATATTGCTGAAGTAGCGAATAAATAAATTCGCTATGCGGCATATTTTCCGTCTGCTTCTTCTCCCACATCCAATGACGCGCATAGTGCTGAATTTCCTTCATTCGTGGCTTTATCCAAAGTCCTTGACGCTTAATAATTACGCTCCTTGTAGTGTGTAGTCCCTCAATGACCAACGCGCAGTTGACCGTTTCATCGTCTAGAAATTTCCAACAATTTTTCCGTGTAATGACTTCGTCCGGGTTATCATCGAGTATCAGACCCACTCGTTTGATGTGATACCAAGAAACAATATCAGCGCGGTTGTACATCTCCTGTTCTGTCAGTCTCGTTGACCCCGCCGCATAAACAATTTTTCTCATTAGTGTCCCCTTCTCATTTTGTGCATTTGTGCAAAGTTGATATAAACTTTTCTATATTGAG